>JAKADJ010000095.1 GCA_021820645.1 Bacillota bacterium | reverse complement strand
CGCGTTTCAAAACGGCCAGCTGTTAAATCGGGGGGAGTGCGTCCAATACCTAATGAATAACGGTTTTGGCTTTCATCCGGCCTATTTAAGTCCCACGCCTACGCGCTTTATGCTGGTACGGATGCTAACCAACCTCATCCAAATTTATAGTACGCAAGACCCGGATCGAGCCGACTCGCTCAGTGGTTTTCGCGACATGTTGACGCAGTCCTATGCCAAAGTCTAGCGGCCCCTGAGCGCCCGGTTGTGACGTTTACCCTTGATCCGCTAGGCTTTTCAAGTATGAAAGGACATCATAAACGGGTCCCTTTAGCACCTGATCCCGAAGGTCGTCGGGTAATTCTTCACGGACGCACCAGGTCTGCATGCCTATAGCTCGGGCGGGCCGTATGTCCTCAACCGGGTCGTTGCCCACCATAAGCCAATGCTGCGGACTAATATCAAACTGCCGGGCTGCCTCTTCATAGTAAGCGGGGTGGGGTTTGGAAGCATGGACAATCTCAAAACAGGAAATCCAGTCAAAAGGCACTCCTTCGATTCCAGCCCAGCGAAGTCGTTCCTCAATGGCTACTCGAGGAAAAAGGGGGCTCGTAAGCAAAGCCATCTTGAGGCCCAAGGCTCGAAGCTCGGCTAAAAACCCCATCATGCCGGGGATGGGCCGCCCGAGATATTTCAACTTTGGAAACTCTTCGGAGTAATATTGCTCAAACACCGTTTTCACCATGAAGGGATCGAGTCCCGTGCGCTCGGTAAAGTGGGTGTAAAATGCATCGGCCAACAACGTGTCCTCATGATTGCGAGACACCAGCCACATAGTGGTCGCCATCACTTCGTTAGATAAATGTCCGACCGCTAACCGAGGGGCCACCCATCGGTCCACATCCGCCAAATATTGAGGGATGAACTGGTCAGACAGCCGTAGCAACGTACCGTCCAGGTCTAAACCGAGAGCTAGAATGGAGCTTTTCAATAGAATTTCATCACCTTTCCGTAACACGAGGTCTGGCGCATAGCCGCACCCTGGTCTATGATACACTTCTGGTAATCGGGAAGGGAGCACTCTGATGAAAGTGGCAGCCGATGGCTTAGTCTTGGCGGGTGGGTTTTCGCGTCGGATGGGAACCAACAAATCTCAATTACCCTACAACGCGTCCACTACCCTGGTCCAACATGCTTCGGACACACTTCAGACGTCGATCTCTGGCACCGTATGGATATCCCGCCCCTTTACTTGGGGTACCTTAGGGGACTCCGATCTTCCCGATTCGGTGGGTAATCAAGGGCCCTTGCAAGGAATCCTAGCGGGGCTTACTCGCACTGATCACGAATGGATGGCGGTGCTCGCGGTAGATTGCCCCAATGTCCCCCCCGAGCTCTTTGACATCTTATATGGCGCCCGGGGTGCCAAGGACCAGGTGCTTGTTCCACGTTGTGGAAATGTTTCACAACCCTTAGCCGCGCTCTGGTCCAAAGAGCTCGCAAGCCATATTGTCAGATCGCTTCATGCCCATCAATTTAAAGTGCAAACCTTACTGAATCGGATCGCGGCACACTATGTCTTGGTGCCCGATCCCGAATGGTTAGTGAACCTTAACACCCCCCAAGACTGGGAACACTGGATTGCGCGAACTGGAGCCAATCCACGATGATCGTATGGCACCTGGCAGGTCCTTCGGGGCTCGGCAAAACACTCCTTTTAGAAGCTTTAATCCCCCTACTGCCTGGCACCGTTAAGGTACTTAAGCATAGTCATCATCCCCTCGAACCGGATATGATAGGCACGGATACAGAGCGTTCACGTCAGGCTCGGGCCACATTACGTATTCATCCCGACGGGATGGTGCTCCGTCAGCCCGCGATACCGTTATTCGATGTGGTGTCATGGTACACTTCCCGGTGCGACCACTTGCTCATCGAAGGGCTAAAGTCTCTCGCTACGCCAAAAATCTATCTGAGCCAAACCCCGGTGGCCTCGCCGCTTTCGGCAGGCGTCGCGATCGGACCACAACCTCCCATGCTGTCTGACATCCTCTGGCTCCCATCGGACCTCCCCTTGACTCCCACCCGTGCCCAAGACATCGCAGATCTCTTACTGCACCACAACGACGTCTCCAGTTTTCCCGAATCGATGCTCCTGGACGCCCTTAAGGCGCTCGAGCCTTAATGCACATAGCCGAAATTATTTGGCCAAAACCATGCACATCAACAGTTGCGGCCAGTGGACTTTTCAGAGTACGATAACCTATGTCACTTCACACAAAAGGCAGGAACCAAGGCGATGGCCCACATGACGGTCTCCGAGGCGCTCGATCAATTACGTCAAGCCACGCACCCGATTATCACGACAGAAAGCGTCCCGCTGGCACAAGTTCTGGGGCGCACCCTCGCCGAAGACCTTAGGGCGCCTTTTGCTCTGCCTTCTTTTGATCGGGCCGCGATGGACGGATACGCAATGCGTGCCGAAGACGCGCCGGGTGAGCTGGCTTTAAGCGGATCGGTAGCAGCGGGACAAGCTTCCCTCCCCCGGTGCCAGCCCGGACAGGTCATCCGGATCTTTACCGGCGCTCCCATTCCTGAGGGCGCTGATGCGGTCGTCGAACAAGAACAGATTCAAGCCACCGATGGACGCATTCTGGTCCCGATACCTATCCAGAAGGGGCGAAACATATCACGGCGCGGCAGTGAGCTAGTCCAGGGTGAGGTCGTGTTGCGCCGCGGGCAAAGGCTTGGGCCGACCGAACTGGCTCTGGTTGCGGGCATGGGTCAGACTAGCCTCAATATGTTTCGCAGACCACATATTCTGCTCCTGACCACAGGCGATGAGCTAGCATTGCCCGGAGAGCCTCTCGCACCTTCTCACATCTACGATGTCAACCGTTTCCTACTGGGTGGGCTACTCCACTCGGCCGGTGCTCGAGTGACCACGCTTCCTATTATTGGCGATCAGGGTGGCCTCTTTCTGAGTACATTAAGAACAGCCCTCGGGGGCGACTCCTTCGATTTAGTGGTAACCAGCGGCGGGGTATCGGTAGGGGATCGGGACGACGTGATCCACGCCTTGACCAACGAGACGGACCTGTTATTCTGGCGGGTGGACATGCATCCCGGAAAGTCCGTGGCGGGTGCCCGCGTCGAAGGAATCCCGCTACTAGCCTTATCGGGCAATCCCGGAGCCGCGATGACCTCTTGGCTCGTTCTAGGAACTCCGCTACTAGCCCATCTCAACCATGGCGTCCTTTATCAGGAACAGATTCAAGGGCGACTCCTCAGTAATTTCAATAAGCCGACTCGTGAAACCCGATACCTCCGCGTGCGCACCCACGCTGACGCCCACGGCATCGGGTTTGACTGGGACCTGGCGCAACAATCTGACGTCCTCAATTCATTTCGAACCGCCGACGCGTTCGCCATCATCCCGGGTGGGAGTCCGCCCCTGAAGCCTGGCACGCTGTTAAATGGTCTCCGCACTGGGGGCCTGGGGCCCACCACGATCACGTGGAATTCCCCCACCCGTGAAGCCTCCGATTAAAGAAAGGATGGTCTAGATGTCCACCTTACAAGCTACATTTGATACCATTGCCAAGCAATTTTCCGGACAATTTGTGGTTTATGCCGAACACCTGGGGACGGGAGAAGTCGTCGAATATGGCACCCCGCACCCGATGGAGACGGCGTCTGTGATTAAACTGCCGATTATGATTACCGCAATGCAACAGGTCGAGGACGGGGTTCTTGATCTTGACCAGGCGGTTACCCTTGAACCGTCAGACACCGTCTCGGGATCCGGTATCCTACAAAATTTGTCTTTGGGTCTCCAGTTATCTTTACGCGATGTCATGATGCTCATGATCACCGTGAGCGACAACACGGCCACCAATATGGTGGTCCGCTTGGTCGGGCTCGAGCCCATCAACGCCTTAATGGCCGTCCTTGGCGCACACGACACCGTGATCAAAAAACCGATTGACTTTACCCTCCCCCCACCCATCGGCCTCTCCACGCCCAAAGATCTGGTCACGCTGTTAAAAGGCATCTATCACCGGACCATGGTGAGCAAAATGGCGAGCGAATGGATGTGGGATGTCTTGACGCGGCAACAATACAACACTGTCTTATCCAGAGCCTTACCCTATAGTCTACTTGAGGAGCCAGAGGACGGGCCTGCGACCATCGTGATTGGAAGTAAGAGCGGCTCGGTGGAGGGCGTCCGCAATGATGCCGGCATCGTTACCACCCCGTGGGGCGACTATGCCTTGGCCATCATGAGTGAAGGGTGCCAGGATTTGCGATTTCATGTGGACAACGAGGCCCAACGGATTCTGCCTCAAGTGAGCCACGCCGTACTGGGGCACTTTGCCCCACATTCCCTCCGCGTTACAGATTAAGTGCCGCATCCCAGGCGGCCGCGTCAAAACCCACCAGGATGCCTTGCCGAGTACGCCAGAGTGGTCGCCGAATAAGTCGGGGCTCTCGGGCCATCTCGGCAATCCAGTCCTCGTCGGAAGTTACGACCCCTTTAAGTTCCCGGTATTTCGGACTCTTTGTGGACAAGAGGTGCGCGACGCCGCCCACTTCATGGGCTAGCGCCTGGACTTCGGACACAGATAGGGGGGCTTCAATGAGGTCGTGTTCGGCCACTGAGATGCCGTGATCCGCGAGCCACGCTCGCGCCTTAGCGCAGGTACTTCATCGCCGATAGCAATAGAAATCAGGCATCCTATGACCCCCTTCGCGCATTCCTATTACAGGAAGCACAAATGCCAAACAATTTGAGTTCGTGATCCATGACTTTGAACCCACGTTTTTTCAAAATACGATCTTCCAGGGAGTCTAGGAGATCTTCATTAAACTCATCGACTTTTCCACACCGCAAGCACACTAAGTGATGATGCCGATGCAATTCTTCCTGGTTGAACTCATAGCGCGCTTTACCATCGTTGAAGCTAATCCGCTGCAGAATATCCAAATCAGTCAAAAGTTCCAGCGCCCGGTATACGGTCGCCAGCCCCATGTCGGCAAACTCCTTTTTGACCAGGCGATGAACCTCTTCGGCGGACAGATGCTCCCCCGGATGGTCAGCAAATATGCGAATCACCAGTTCACGCTGTGGTGTGAGGCGTTTTGACCCTTCCTCTAGTTTGCGAAACACCGAGGACAACTGTGGCACGCTCTATCTCACCTTTACCTTAGAGGTTCGTCTTAATCCTAGTCTACCACGAACCTCTTGGAGCACGCACGTTATAAGGGATAAAGGCGTTTAGCCTAAAGTCTGTGCCAAACACGCCATTTGCACCCAAAGCCGATTTTCGGCCTGATCGAAAATCTTGGACTGCGGTCCATCAATGACGTCAGCGGTAACTTCTTCCCCGCGATGTGCGGGCAAGCAGTGAAGAAAAATCGCTTGCGGTTTGGCCAAGTGCATCATGTCTTGATTTACTTGAAACGGCTCCATCAGCCTGCGCTTGGCGTCCAGGTCTCCCCCATCCCCCATCGATACAAAGACATCGGTCGCGATCACATCCGCGCCAAATACCGCCTCTTCGGGATTGGTGGTGACGGTAATCGCCCCTCCGGCCATTAGGGCCTCATGACGGGCCCACTCCACGATGTACGGTAGCGGCTGGTACCCTCCGGGCGTCGCAATGGTGACATCCATTCCCAGTTTGGCCCCAATAGTCAAATAGGAATGGGCCATGTTGTTGCCGTCTCCCAAGTAGGTTAACTTAACCCCTGACCATCCTCCGAGCTCCTCTCGAATCGTCATGGCGTCGGCCAATACTTGAAACGGATGACTCCGGTCGGTAAGCGCGTTGAAGACCGGTACCGTCGCGTGACGTCGTAATTCTTGGACGGTGTCGTGTCGATGAGCCCGCACCACAATCCCTTCCACGTATCGCGATAACACGCGCGCCGTATCTGCTAAGGACTCCCCACGCCCGAGCTGGCTACTTCCCCAGTCGAGCCACACGGGCTCCGCTCCGAGCATGCTAATGGCGACCTGAAACGAAACCCGAGTCCGAGTGGATGGTAACTCAAAGAGAAGGGCCACATGCTTTCCCCCCAACATTTTGCGCGCTTGTACCGTGTCTCGGTTGCCCTTCATCCATTGTGCCGTATTTAGTACTTGCACGACCTCTTCTGGCGTCCATTCATTCATTGATACGACTGAACGACCCTTAAGAGCCGGTAACTCCGCCGTTAAGCGCTCCACCACAACAACCACCTCCAGTGCAATAATATACACTTTCTAGTATTGTTATGCAATGGGTATGTAAAAAGTATTTCTCTATTAGAGCTGGATTACCGCTAAGCCTTGTGGACACACAGCACGAGCAACCCACAATTTTGCATGAGGAATTTCTGAGCGGAAGCAACGAAAGAGCTCCCGAGCGTATGGTAAACTCGGGAGCTCTTGGCCCTTCTTCAAATCCATCCGGCTTGTTTGGCTACTTGATAAGCACGCTGCACTTCCTGGCGGACTAAATCCGGATTGGGATTGACTCTTTGCTGGCCAAGAATCTGCATCACGCGTTCTGTCGCGGACACGAACTTCTCCGGACCGGGACCCGGTAGAAATTGCTCAACAAAGGGGACCGCCGCCTCGGCAATGGGTCTTACAATGGCCAAATCACTACGAATCGCCGCACGCTCGCTGGCGGTGGTGTGGGCCCGGTACCACTTCAGAATTTGACCCCGATCCAATCGCCAGAACACCATGGCCACCGCCAATAACACACTAATAACCCACGGAACATATCGGATAGATGTGAACAAGAAAAACCTCTCCTTCTTATCGGGTCCATTCTCCTACATCTACCGTATGACACGATTACCCTAACGTGTGTGTCACATTGATGACAACGGCCACCAGCATAAAGATTACGTAGAATCTCAGCGCCCAGATTAACGCCTGCAGCGCTGGCGATAACGATCGAAGCCCTAAAGTCGCCATGTACTGCTGCATCGCCAGATGCTCTTCGAGAACCTCGGCCATCTCGACCGTTTCGCTCGATGGTAATGGATTCATGGTGGTCCCTCCTTATCGATTGCTAGATATGAAAACCAGGGAAGATAACGGTGAGCGCATAAACGATGCCTGCCAGGGACACAAACACTCCCACGCTAATCCCTAGCACATTCAGTACCCAGGTGTTCTTGTGCTCGCCCACCACTTCCTGGTCGTTGGCCAGCAACAGCAAGAATCCGATGGCCGGAGGCATCGTCAAAACCGCAATCACGTTGACCATAATGACTACGGCCTCCAAGGGGAACCCCGGGATGCTGACAATGGCAGCGGCTAATGCCGCAATCCCGATCAGGACTAGATAGAATTTGGGTGCCTCCCGAAACGAATTATTAAGACTCTTGCCGGCATGGGTCACCTCGCCATAGGCATAGGCCGACGACGTCGAAATGGCCACCGCCGCCACCAACCCCGCGTCGAAGATTCCTAAGGCAAACAAGGCGCCTCCGATGTGCCCAATATAAGGGGTCAATGCTTGCGCAAACTGTGCGGCCCCATATTGACCCGCATTCATGTGATGAATATACAGAAGCGACGTAACGGCTATGCAGCCCACGGCTCCCAAAGCCGCCAACAAGGCACCTAAAGCGGTGTCAATGCGCCCCCAGGCTACATCTTTTTTGGCCAGTCCCTTATCCGTGACCGCACCTTGCTGGAAAAATAACATCCATGGCGTTAAAGTGGCGCCAATATCGGCGAGAATCATCACAATGGTGGACGAATTCCAT
>JAKADJ010000094.1 GCA_021820645.1 Bacillota bacterium | reverse complement strand
CCTCGATAAGACCGCTTAAACCGCAGAAGTGGAAACCGGCGACAACGTGAGGGCTAGCACGCATTCGCGGTATCTCCCCGGGCGACAAAACCGGATGTTGGCGGGGTGCGAAACTCAAGTATTCAAATTCGGAGAGTACGGCGGCAGAAAATGTAAGGCCAAATCCGGATGATCAGCCAGGTACGGTTGCAACGCTTTCGCATGAGGGATTTTCGCATTGTCCAGAAGCACATGCACCACTTTACCGGGAAACGCCTCGCGGAGCGTGTCGAGGAATGCCGTGACAGTCTGCGTCATCGCCTGTTCCGCTTGCGCTATCACCACCTCACCCGTCGCGGGCGCGACGGCACCAAAGAGCGTGGCCGCCGCATGATGGCCCGTAGTGGGCACCTGTTTTTGTTGACCGCGCAGGAACCAGGTGGCGCCCATCGTCTGATACGCCCGGCTATAGGACTCGTCTTCGAAGACGATCGCCGCATCCGGGCTTAAGGTTTTTTAGCGTGTCCAAGTCCTCACGAAAGGCCTGTTGCCTGACGGGATCGGCTTTAATCAAGGTATAGGTGGGTCGAGTCCAGGTAAATCCCTTATGGGTCAACCACTTCCGTAGGGCGCCGCGATGCATCGTAATCTGGCACCGATCGGCGAGAAAGGCTTGCAGGACACGCGAATCCCAGTGGATGGCGATCCCATACCCGACGGCCTTCGGCGTCGATTCCAGCGTCGCCAAAATGGCGTCTTCGATGTCGGGCGGAATCTTCGAGACTTGTCCGGGGGCCTTGCGGGGGATTAAGGCCTCCGGTTACCCCGATGCCTTCTAGGAATGCACGCAAGTACCTAAAATAACTCGGGTCAGCAACAATCGCTGGATTATTTGGCTAACACATCCTACGATCCGATCATACGTCAAACCCCGGGTGCATTGCCTTTACCCCTTGCAGCGCAAGGGGCAAAGGCCTTTTTAAACATCATACCTTGGCACGGATCTAGGCCTTGTTCAAGCCCCAGATTCGACGACTTGCTTCAAACGGTCAATCTCCCAGGAATCGGCCCACCCGGCTTGGAAGCCTCTAAAGAGTCCGTCTTTTAGGTCGTTGGGTAAACGGTCAAATCCTTCGTGGGTGACGGTGACTCGTGTGCCCTTTCGTTCTGCTTTAAGATCGAGGGTAATAAGAAACGGTTCCAGGACATTCTCTAACCCTTCAATACCCATGCTAAAACATATGCGTTGGGCTGGTATCCATTCGGTGATACGCCCCACCAGCTTCGCCCCATGGTCATGAAATGCGATGTGCCCACCTATCGATAAGGTAACCTCGGTGTTTTCGCTCCACCACGCTCGAAATTTCGACGCCGAGGTAAACCATGGCCATACCTGTTCGGGCGTGGCATCAATCCAGACGGTTTGCCGGATGAGCGGTCGGACGCTGACTTCTTCGAGGGCGGCCAGGTAGTCGTCCCAACCTAGTACGTAGTCCGGTTGCTGGACCTTATCGATGCCGACGTGTTCTACAATCACTAGGGTTTCACCATGAGGACGTGGTTCTAGGTAAAAAGTGACCCGGCCCACAAAATCTTCGGCCCACGCAAAGCTTATGTGACGATAGGGTTGGCATTCCAGCAGTTCGCCCAACGGTTCGTGAAACCACGATTGGCGCTTGTCGGGATCGATCAGAAATGGCCAGATGACGTCCGCCGTGGCTTCGATGACCACGTGGCGAACGACCACCGGGTTTTGGTCTTGGATCCCCGCAAAGGGTTTGCTATGGCGGGAACGATCTGCCCAGCGTTTCAGGCGACGTAGCCAAAGCGACCAATGCGTTTGCCACGACCACTCCTTATGGTCCCTTTCACTGTCTGGTAGCTTGTCGTGGCTTATCACCACGCGACTAAAAACACCCGGAGGGCCTTCGTCGGAAGGCTCGGCCAGTAGTTGTATGTCCACGATCGTTTCGGTTCCGTCAATGACCCAAAGCACGCTTAAACGCGATTTCGGGTCATGCCGAAGGATGCTACCCTCAATGTCGTCTAAGGGGAGCCCCGTGCCGTATAAGCGGTAAGTGTCTAAACTCACGTTGGCTTCGGCCGCCGCCCACTGCTCTAATTCGGCGGGTTCCTGTATCATCGCCCATACCCGTATCGGTGACGCATGGATTAAGATCTCCTGTTGCACGTTCATCGGCGTTTGCGATCTCCTTTCGTGTCTTTGTCGTTACGCACTGAGGTTTCTACAACCTGTTTTAACGTCTCTAGGCGCTCTTGCCACACGGTCTCATACCGCGAGAGCCAGTTTTTCCATAGATCTTCGAGGGGGATAGGATTAAGCCGATAGATGCGATGGCGTCCCTTTTTCTCCGTGGTAACGAGGTCGGCTTCGCGCAGTACGGTAAGATGCTGGGACACCGCGGGGCGGCTGATCGAGGGGAAGTGTTCGGCGATGTCGCCCGCCGATAACGCCTCGGCCCGCAACAGATCTAAAATGTCGCGCCGTGTCTGGTCTGCTAGGGCTTGCATGACTCGATCCATCTCACACCTCCAACGTGTAAGCAAATGCTTACACGTTGGTTATAACATCCAATTGCAAGAAATGCAAGGCTTGGTGCAGTACATAGACTGTAAATATGGATACGAGGGAGGGGCTTAGGAAGATCCCACATCCTGAAATGGCGGACAGCAGGGCGTCAAGGGAACTAGTCCTAACTGTTCGCGGATCTGCTGGAGCAGCACCGCAACTCCGGGAATGCAGGGGCATTCGCGTTGGATTTCGCCCAACCAAAAACCGGCCTGTGCCAGTGCATTTTGGGCAAGGGCTTTTTCTGCGTGTTCGAAGTAGATATGCACCGGATGGACTAACACTGCGATCAAGGAGCGCTTGCCTCGTCCCCGCTTCGGCGCCCAATCCACCAAGCCCCAAGATTTTAGGCGTTGTAGGGATTCCCCTGCAGATCGTTCCGAACAATCCCAGAGCTTGGCCAGCTCGGCCACCGTTATCGACGACACTAATGCCGGGCCAGATTCCATCTCTCCAGGAAGGTGATGGGCGAGCCTCACGTAACGGCTGAGAAACACCTGGGCTTTGGGATCGCTGCGGTAACGATCAAGCATGGCAGCACCCGAGGTCTATGTCGGCGATTGCGGATGCGCTCATAAAGCGTTCTTGAACCCAAAACACTTCCCAGCGATGCCCATCCGGGTCACGGACCCAAAACTTCTCTTGCCGCGCGTGGCAACAGAGGGAGTTCGGTTCGAACTCGGTAGCGAGCCCGGCCGCTTGGGCACGTTCCAGTGTTGACGCGACTTCGTTCAGCTCGTCCACTTCGATACCAAAATGTCCAGGTAATACGTGGGTTTGGGGATCTTCGGTTAAGGCCAGGTTTAACGCGGGGTCTTCGACCAGAAACTGTGCGTAACCACCGATCTGACGTAGGGGTGGAGTGCCAAGAAAACGGCTATAAAAGGCTACCGACTGGTCCAAGTTCGAGACAGGTAGAGCAATATGGGTACGTGGCACAAACAAAACCTCCTTTAAGGTGATCGTATCGTAATGCTGACTATACGCTCACTATCGGGAAACAAAAAGAGAGAGATCCGCCACGATGTGGTGGTTTTTTCGGTTCCATCTGTCGACGTTGGCCAATCGCCCTCGGTGGCGTGCACCCCATGAATCCGGAACACAGGGCCTCGGTCTCGGAAGCGATAAAGAATCTGATGGGTTGCATGTTCCGTTAGTACTGGGTCGGATAGCAGAGTAGCCTTTAGCGCACGTTTCGGGATCCATGTCGATTCTCCTAAGCCTTTCAGATAAGGCGACCTGCTACCACGTGTGCGCCATGGCTAATGCTCCTTGCCGATGCTGGCCGGCACCACCATGCTCCTCGCGCATTTTAGGGAAGCCGGCCAGTGTTCCGCACAAATATGTGCCCGGCTTGTCACGAATACCACCCGGTTGATTCGGCAGATACGGTAAGATGTAACAGGAGTTCATTTGCGGTCGAGATGCAATATCGACTACTAAAAGGGACCATGCGTTGTAGAATATCCCCAAAGGAAGTGCGAATAGTCATGCGCGAAGCGCTGAAAAGGTTTCAAGAGGCACTGGTAGCCAAAGAATTGGATGGGGCGATTATTGCCTCGCCCGAAACCTTAAGCTCGACGAACCTGCGGTATCTCAGTGGATTTACTGGGAGTTCGGCGTATCTGGTGGTGACCCCTACCCACGCCTGGATCCTAACCGACTTTCGTTATTTAGATCAGGTGGCTGCCGAATGCCCGGACTACGAAGTCGTCAGACATGGCGTGTCGGTGGGTGCTTCCATTGCGGAAATTTGCAAAAACCACCGGATTTCAGTATTGGGATTTGAGGCCGATAAGGTGCCGTACCAATTATGGCAGGACTGGAATAACGAAATTCCGGTGGTGTGGCATCCGTTGCAAAATCTAGTCGAAGATCTACGTCTAATAAAAAGCGCGGAGGAAGTTGTCATCCTCCGGGAAGCAGGCCGCATCGCTGGCGAGTCATTGCTAGAGGTGCTTTCAAATGTCGTAGGATCGACGGAAATCGAACTTGCACTGGCCCTGGAAATGACCATGCGACGAAACGGTGCCGAATCCTTAGGATTTGCGACCATTGTGGCGTCCGGCGAACGGGGGGCTTTACCCCATGGACACCCGACGGACCGCCGGATTCGATCCGGTGAAATGGTTACCATCGATTTTGGAGCGCAGGTCCAGGGCTACAAGTCAGATGAAACGGTCACCGTAGGCGTCGGCACGCCGCCCGACCCAATGCGTAAAATCTTTGACATTGTGGCAGAAGCCCAAGCACTCGGGATTGCGGCAGCTCGGCCCGGTGCCACCAGCCGTGAGGTGGATTCCGCCGCGCGCTCCTTCATTGAGCGGGCGGGGTACGGTGATGCCTTTGGACATGGCACAGGTCATGGGGTCGGGCTCGACGTGCATGAATATCCCTATGCGTCACCCAATCCCCGTGCCGAGCAAGTTCTGGTCCCCGGCATGACTTTGACCGTGGAACCGGGTATTTACGTGCCTGGACTGGGCGGTGTTCGTCTCGAAGACACCTTGGTTATCACCGAAACCGGCAATGACCGATTAACCATCGTGCCAAAAGCCTATCGGATCATTGGGTAGTCTAGACACCTAAGATATACCGATCATGGCGGAATACCAGGCGTGTTTGCACTCGCGGCGAAAGAGTTTTGGCGCGGATTCGGGTGGTGGAACACTCACCCGGAGAGCAGGCACCAGGCGTCAGGAGGCCCGTAGGAGGCACCTATGTCGATGAGACGGCACCCATTCACCAAGCCCCGTCGCCCTCGCCAGTGACGTGGCCGCGTGGTGGCCTACCACGAAGCATTTAATAGGTCTAGCGATGCCATGGTTGCTCGCGGGGTAGCGATACTGTTAGCGGGTCACGATAGCGATGTTGCCTAGACTTGCAGGCTAAGTTGCAACGGGCAGGGGAGTTGGCTATGGATGCTGCATTACCATTTTTTTCACCTTGTTACTGGCAGGAATGAGTCCCATCCTGATGGCGTCATAGAGCGTATCGAGTGGGATCTGGTATTGTGCCACGGTTAACATGACAGATTGCCAGTGTCTCTGATCGATTTTGCCTAGGGATACGCCGTGGTGTATCCGGTACAGGTTTAGAAATTGCTTAGCAAAAAGGGCGCAACTTTTGCTGCAATTGATCTAAAGCCCATGCCTTGGCTTGTTCCCGGCGTTCTTCTTCAACCAAGTCAGCTATCACCGCTTCCTGATGGCGTCGGAGCACCATAGACCAATCAGCCATGGCTAGATTGGTCACGATCGATCCGGCTTCCTCAAAAAATTCGAGATCCCAGTCCGATGCGGCCAGTCCCCATGGATCTGGAGCATCGAGCGGCGGAATCCAGATGCCACACTGGTCTCTTAACATCCATTCCACTTGCTCCACGAGAAGCTCCCGATATGAGGAATACCAGAATCCGTGATGACTCTGATAGGACGGCCGACCCTCACCGGTGAACTGTTCTAACAGGTCTCCGACCAAGCCCACGGTCAGATCACTAAGAGACCCCTGGGACTTAAGCCATCCACTACGGTCACGTTCTGTGGGACTCGGGGCCGTCCAGCGATAGTGGGATTGGGTGTACCAGGCCCGCACCAAATCCTTCTCACACCAGGTGGTCAGTGCCGGTATAGAACGACGGATTCGTTCCCGAAAATTAGCAGCAATGGCATCGCCATCGAAATCTTCCGATGTCAGGATTCTCGTCGTTAAAGGCCAGGGAAGAGGCTGGTACGGTAAGATCGCCACGATGGGCACCGAGTCGGGAAGAGGGTGGCTGTATCGAACCGCGTGACCCGAAAGTAGGGGTTCGAAAGAGACGCCGGTTTCTACCCAACGCCCATCCGATCCCAATAAGGCCCCAAGGTATTGGTCCGCCATTATGGCCATGTCGTGTCCTTTCCCCATCTTGCTTCCTTATCCGATCGAGGAGTTCTTTGAATTCTGACCGCCTGATGCCCTGGCGCTTCGGGCAACCAGAGAGGAATGAAATAGCCCAGTAGCCGGGTCTACGAGGATTGGTAGGTGCGAATCTCCACCGTGTAGCCGTCCGGGTCTTTTATGTACACACTAGTCCCTTCGCCTAGGGCTCCAAAGCGCTGCCCGAGGTTTTCGTAAGCGATATCGTGTTGTTTCAATTCCCCTAAAATCTCTGCGATGGGGTTGGACACTTCGACACAAAAATGGTTGAGGCCGACTTGTGGGGAATCGGTAACAAAAAGGTCAATGAGAGTGTTCCCGATTTTCACCGAGGGGAATGGAGCCGTCCCGGCGTAGTAGGAATCGAGCCGGACGGTTTCCATTCCAAGCAATTGATGATAGAAGTTTAGGGATGCTTCGAGATTCTTTATCTCGAGTACAATGTGATCCAAGGTTCGTGCCTGCATGCGGGATCCCCTACTTTCTGGCGGACGTGCGCCACGCCACCATTCTCCCTCTATCCTACACGGTTGGTGGAGCTGGCGCGAGGGAAAGTAGAGTGACGCCGGGGAAATTTTTGTCTAACTTTTGTCGACCGGTCCGTTCCATTTGTCCATTCCGCCGGATAGGTTGTACACATTCCGATAACCGGCCTCGCCCAACAATTCGGCAGCTTTTGAAGAACGGTTGCCGGACCGACAGACGACCACTACCGTTTTGTCTTTAGGCACTTCTTTGAGTCGATACACCAGCTGACTTAAAGAAATGTGCTTGGCCCGAGGGATATGACCTTCTCGGTATTCCGCGCCTTCTCGCACATCAACAATGATGGCATGGCCCGAACGAGCCAGGGATTGGACGCGTTCTCCTGAAAGATGTTTAACCGTTTTGCTCGCCTCCCATATACCACATGGGGTATATTGTAACATAATCATGGTGCTGTGTGACCAATGAATAATTACTTGTATGACCAACGTGCGTCGGCGAATTATGTAGGTGTATTGAGGGGAGATAATCGTTTATTCGAAAACAAAACGAGGAATCGAAACCACTTGAAGGCCAACAGGGCCTTACGACGATTCTCATTTAGTCTAGATGGTCATATTGGCGTCACGCCGAGGTAGAGACGATAAACCGAAAGGGAAGGGGCAACCATGCAGATTAAAGAAATGGAACACCATCTTTTACGCCACCTTTTGGCTCACGGGGATGGGTTATCTCACGAAGATTTGGTGACCACGGTGAAATCCGAACAAAATTTATCGGATCACGACGAATCCGCATTAAGAAGGCATCTTCGCCAATGGCACCAAGATTGGGTGGATCGGGGGCAGATGGAGGATATTTGGGGCGGCCTTGGGCCCAGCCGACTCGAGAGGGACAGTTTACGGCGAAGCAAATCCTCGAAATGG
>JAKADJ010000093.1 GCA_021820645.1 Bacillota bacterium | reverse complement strand
CCTGGGGCCCCACCGTTGTCCACAGCAGTCCCCCGCCCAGGGACGCGGCCAACTCCGCAAACCCGAGCACGGCATTAAAGGTCCCAAGCCCGGTTCCACGGTCAGTGTGGGCCAAAAGCGCCGTCGCGTAAACTTTCTGATTCCCATCGACGAGTGCAATAAACACCCCGTAGAGCGCCATCAACGGCCACATCCAGAGGGCGGCCGTCGCAAAAGCGAAGCCTGCGTAGGTGAAGGCCAGGAGAGCAAATCCCCCTAGGAGCAAGGTACGGTGCCCAATGCGATCCCCGAGATGGCCGCTAGGCATCGAGAGGACACTGGCCACCCCATTCATCACAAAGTAGGAGAGCGGGATGACAAGCACGGGCATCCCTAAAGAGCGGGCCCGGAGCACCAGAAATCCCTGAGAAAAAGTGGCCAATGCCAAGAGCCCAGCTGGGACCATGAAGCGCCGAAACCGAGTTGGTAACCGACTAAGTCCCAGGTGAGGGCGCGAGCGTTGCCTGGGTGCATTGACCGAGCGATTCTCTTGGATCCGGAGGAGAAAGGGGATCGCGGCGAGGCCGGGGATAAGCGTCAGCGCAAAGACCAGACGGATCCTCTCGTGAGACGCCCACAGGATGGATGTGGCGGCCAAAGGGCCCAACGCCGCCCCGAGCGAATCCATGGCGCGCCGAAATCCGAAGGATCGGCCGCGATTAGCTGGCGTCGTGACATCCGCCAATAAGGCATCTCGTGGCGCTGTGCGAAATCCTTTGCCAACCCGTTCCACCTGACGTAGTCCAAACACCGGTCCCCACCCGCCAGTCAGAGCAAAGGCCGGTTTGATTAAATTCGAGATGGTATATCCGACGAACATCAGCGACTTTCGATGACCCAGTCGATCCGACAACCATCCGGCAAACACCTTCAACACGGCGGCAATTCCCGCTCCGATGCCCTCCATTAACCCATATACCCAAACCGGGGCGCCTAACACACTAGTCAGGAAGAGCGGCAAAAGCGGGCCGACCATCTGGGTAGAAAAGTCCGTAAAAAAACTCACCATAGCCACGGCTTTCACGGTGGGGTGCAGCGCTTTTGCTTCAGGATCGGGTTTGGTGTCCGATGACAAGGAAGACCTCCTCACGGCTTTTCCGTGGAGTCCATGATGGGGTAGCACCGCCGACCCGGCAAAACCTGGATGAGCTGGACCACCACTCCGTATCCTCAGTGGGCGGTCCATCATACGAACCGATTCGAATAGAGCCCTATACGCTAGCATGCATCGTCGAGGTGTCCTGGGTATCCGCGACACCCCTAGAACTCTCGTTGCAGGCGCCTTTATCGGCTAGTATAAGTGATTCCCCGGGTCCCGAGCAACGGGCTTTACGCGGTACCGTCATGAGCAATTTCCTGCTTCTCGGAGTTGCCGATCGCATACATGACCCAGATGTTGCCGCTACATCTCATTGGTTTTCGAACAGTGGGTAAAGGCCCACCCATCCCTGGACGGGGTGGGCGGGCCTTTCTACCACTAATGAGTCTCTTAATGCCGCTGTTGTAGTGCCATCATCAATCCGCCGACATTGAGTTGCCCTAATCCGCTTGCTGCATTGTCCCCAGGCGTCACAGAATAGACTCCGTTGTTGCCGAAGGCCACAGGGGTCACCACCGCTCCCCCAGGTAGCTGGCCCGACGGGACTTGGGATAAGTAATATAGGATGGGGTTGACATTGCCTAAGCGCCCGGAAGAAGCCGCCAGATCCGCCATCCACCCGGCAAACAACGGAGCCCCGGCACTAGTTCCACCTGAGAGGTTAGGTCCGCCATCAAAATACGCATAATAGCCGGGTGTGACCACCGACGCCGGCAAAGAAATGTCGGGCGTCAAACGTCCCGATAGAGTCGGATTAAGCGCCGCTTGATAGCCGGGAGCCCGCTCCAGCGTACTAACGCCCCCACTGGCCATCATGTTTTGCAGAGATAAAAACTGCAACAATGTTGCCTGAGGAATGTCCTGCCCAAGATTACCGCCCCATAGTGCGGCCTGGGTTAAAGTGCCCTGCGGCGTTACCGCGTCCTCCGTCCCTCCGATAGCACTACATAGGGACTATTGGCCGGATAGTTGGGCTGCGGTGTATTAAGGCCGAACTGCGCGCCGGAAAAGGCGCCGCTATCGCCTGCGGAAACGCTAATGGTAATCCCTTCGAGGTTGGCGATTTGCGCCAGAAGATCCCAGCTAGCTTGAGCGTTCGCGTTGTAAGCCTGCTCCGCTAGTTCTCCAGCGCCGTAGCTAATGCTAAACACCGACACCTTATCCTGTTGATCTACCTGATTGAGCGCACTTCTAAGACTTCCTGCCGAATACACGACCACATGGGCACCAGGAGCCGAGGTTTCCATCATTTGGAGGTCAAGGCTCATTTCGCCTTCGATTCCTCCATACTGCGAGTCGGCTACCGAGTTGGGTCCCACATATCCCACCTTATAGTGCGCGGGTTTTAAACCAAACTGGTGGGCAAAGAGCCTGGCATCGGTTTCCGGCACCGTAAATCTAATCCCCGTATAGGCTCCATTCTGGGATATACCGCCGGCAGTGTAGACGCCGATCCGCCGCTGTGCATGCCGTGAGGCCACGACCCGCCCCGCGTTAAAGACGGTGTTTACATTATTTGTTACCGGATTCCACGGGGCTAAAATCGATCCGGTCAGCCCTACCCCACCAAACAGGGTGGCAGCATTAGTCGTCGCAGCATTAGGACCCACAAAGTGCGCGACGGGGAGTTGTACCGTCGCGGAATTGGTGCCGTCGGTCACGGTTAAAGATTGGCTTATCGACTGGGCTTGACTCATCGAGAAGTCGACCACAATTTGTCCCGCTCCTGGATTGCTATAATATTGAACGAAAGAGGCGGCCCCTTCAAAAGGTCCACTAAGACTGACTACCTGTAAAGGAGCCGTGTCCACAGCTCCATTAAGGGTGGCCGTAACGAGATAGCGTACGGCTAGTCCGGGCGCTCGGGATCCTTTGGTTAGACGCTTTACCGTCACCGTAAAAGGGCCGTTGGTAGCGGTGGCTTCTGAGCCCGCGGGACTGGCTCCCATGGTACTGGGTGTAGCCCAATGGGTCATCACAGGGCGTGTATTAATATAGCCGGTGTTGGGAATTTTTTGTTGCGTTAATCCCGTTAACCCCGAGGCACTCCGCAGCCATGACGGTACGGCGAGAGCGGTGCTGGGAGCAATGAACGTAACCGAGCCGTTTTGATATTCCGTCAATTGGGTTCGAAACAGTTGGTTGACCTGCCCCACCGAGCCGGTCACGCTCAATATCTGGTTACGCAAGGTGACCGCAAAACCGGATTGCCGAAGTTTTTGGGAAAGGCTAGCCACAAGAGTTGAATCTGGGCCGAAACGCGACACCACTTGGTTGGGCGTAAGAAATTGATGGTAATGCGACGAGGTGGGCGAACTGACCTCGTGTGCCAGTTTTGCCAACCCTTGGGGGTTACGAGAGGGCAGCACCACCCCGAAATGGAAAATACCCCCGATAGCCAGGGAATGCTTTTTCTCTGAGTGATGCAATACTCCTTGTGGCACCACCCAATCAAGAGACGGGAGAAGCGGCGTACTAACCACCGCGCTGGCAGGCGAAGCGGCACCCATGCCGATCAATGGCAAGCCGGCCGCCAACACGATTCCTATAACTTTCTTACCTAATATGGTAGAAACCCCCTTGATAATGAGAAATTTGGCGGGTACCTTAGATCGCCCCGATAGGCCATTGCATCCGGCCTTTCCTCTTAATTACTTGCGCTAAGAGACCATTTCACCTAGCTAGGGGGATAATTCGGCTTAAAACCCCAAACTCCTCCCCATAATTCGGATAAACGACTAATTTTTGTGTCAATAGTCTACATTCGACAAACAGCACTGTACCGATCCAAACCCAGGTTTAACGACAAGAATCCGACCAACGAATCCGGATGGCGTGATACCATGAGTCTTACAAGGCAAGGTTCACGTTCATCCGGAGGTCCTGTACCTTCGGTTGTAGAGGACACAGGCAATCTGTACATCAATAAGGAGGACAATTGGATGACAAAACCCAGAGCGCGGGATCTCGGGCTCCCTTTTATGGGAACTCCGGGCGAGAATAACGCCATTACCGACGTCCCGGGGGTCTTGGTTGGATACACCACACTCAACGACACTGTAAATGGCGGGGACAGGCGCCAAGTTCGCACCGGGGTCACTGTGATCCATCCACGTGGCCTCATCGCGACAATGCAACCAATTTGGGCCGGAATTCATCGTTTTAACGGCAATGGAGAAATGACGGGTGTCCACTGGATTGAGGACGCGGGGTACTTTGCGAGTCCCATTGTGCTCACCAACACCCATGCCGTCGGCATGGCCCATCATGCTACCGTGCGGTGGATGGTCGAGCAATACCATACCCAATTTGATAGTCACCATTATTGGGCGCTGCCCGTGATTGCCGAGACCTACGACGGAGTGTTAAACAATATCAATGGCTTTCCGATCCAGGAGGAGCATGTCCGTCATGCCCTAAATCACGCCACCTCGGGACCCATCGCAGAGGGCAATGTTGGCGGCGGCACGGGCATGATCTGTTATGGATTTAAAGGAGGCACCGGAACCGCCTCGCGTTGTATCACCTTAGACGATCGACAGTACCACCTAGGCGTTCTCGTCCAAGCCAATCACGGGCAACGAGAATGGCTCTCGATTTTGGGTGTGCCGGTGGGGCAACTCCTCCCTCAAGCTCCCCTGCCATCACGCGATCAAGGCTCCATTATCGTCGTAATTAGCACCGATATCCCCATGTTGCCACACCAATTGCGTCGGGTGGCCAAGCGCGCGACTATCGGAATTGGGCGCAACGGTACAGTCGGAGGCAATAGTTCGGGGGATATCTTTCTCGCCTTTTCGGTGGCCAATGCCATGCCCATGCCACAGGCCGCATCGCCGCGGCTTACCATGGATTTCGTCAATGACGAGCACTTCGATCCCATCTATGAGGCGACCGCCCAAGCCGTAGAGGAATCGGTCGTTAACGCACTGGTTGCGGCCGACTCGATGTCAACGGTAAAACCCACAGGCCAGCTAATTCCCGCCATCGACCATCAGGAACTGATGGCGACGATGCGTCGCTATCAACATCTGCCCGAATGACCTCATAGAAGATGATGGTGCCCGGACCCTTCTTTACCTTTAGTATATCAAGGCTATCCGTCACGGAGTAGACTGTTTTTTTGGCCCATTAGGCCCTACAGTAGGTGCAGACTATGGTTCAACAAAGGAGAGGCGATCCATGCGCATCCTGCTTATTGGGGGTTCTAACCTTATTGGGTATTATTTGATTCCAGAACTTATGGCAAAAGGGCACCATCTGACCGTGATCACCCGAGGGAACCGAGATTTGCCGCATCCGGCCACCGAACATATCCAAGGAGATCGCACCATGCTCCTTAATCAAGGACATATTAAAGGGGATTTTGATGCCGTCATTGACACAGTGGCCTATGATCCCGACGACTGTCGTACCACCCTCGGCGCGCTTCAGGGTCGTCTCTCGCACTACATTGTTGTTAGTACTGCCTTTGTGTACACCGGACTCGAGGACGCTTGGCATGCGCCCTATGCTCCATTTTGTGAAGAGGACGCGTCGTTTTCCACCGCACCGCCAGCACCAAAAGAGTCGAGCCCCCACAATGACTACGTATACGGTAAGCAACGGATGGAGTACTGGCTCCATCACCAAGCGCGAGCCCACGGCATCAAAACCACCATAATCCGCCCCTTGTTGCAGATCGTCGGCCCCAATACCGATGATGGACGCTTTGCCTGGTTTTGGCTCCGGGTCCGGGATGGAGGCCCCATCTGGTTACCCGATGAGGCTCGGCGCAAGGCGGGTCCCTGCCAACTCTCCTTTTCTGGGGATGTAGCTCGTGTTATCATGGGGTCGCTGACTCAACCGCCCGATCATTTGGCTGTATTTAATGCAGGGCAACCGGAACTTTGGACCTACGAAGAATATCTCGGACTCATGGCCGACGCCGCCGAGCGCCCTCTAGAAATCCGTTACGCCAAAAGAGGCACCCTTAATCAATGGGCGGGTGGCATCTACCGCATCCCACTCCCCTACCCGGTCGCGTTTGACGTGTCGGCCGCAAAGCGGCTACTCAATGTGACCCACACGCCGATGCGGGATTGGATTGGTGAGACCGGGCGCTGGATGACCGCGCATTATGCTGGCATTTCACCCGACTGGTACCAAACCCGGCAGCGAGAATCCCGTTGGTAATCTTGACGCACGGATAGCACATCGTGGTTACAAAATGAGATACTTAGGCGTCATATGATCAGGACGAAGTCGTAACCAGGAGGGAGTCCATGACGCGGCTTCGAGTAATTCTTATTGGTGTGGCGGGCCTTTTGCTGATTGCGGGCGGGTTCGCCTACCATATTGCCCACCCCAGCCGAACCCTTTCGGCACAACTGAGCCATTTGGCTGAAATCGCGCCCATGACCTATATGCCCGTAATTCCCCAAAATACCATTCCCCTCGGGGCATCCGTAACACCGGCCCAAGCCCGTGTTTTGACCACGGCATACAAACAGCAGTTACTGCAAATCTTCACACCTGGGACAGGCCAAATAAGAGGAGGCATGGTGGCGTTTAAGAATACCCTAGCCAGCTTAGGCAACGGCCGGATCATCTCGCAACCCATCACGGCGTGGCGAGTCACCTCATTATGGCGCTTAGGACCATGGGCACGGGTGACTTGGATTGAAAAATCGCGCCAAGTCAACATCGAACGGAGATCCAGCACTGCGCCGTGGCGAAAATTCACCATTCCCGGTGGATTCAGCGGGACTACTTGGCTAAAACACACCCCACACGGATGGCGCATCACCGGTGGGACCTCACATTACCTTCCCGGTTATGAGCCATAACCCGTGACAGAAATCCAATGGGAATCGTTAGGGAAGTAGAAGGTCAAATTGCCCGGGGGAGGTCCCACCCAATGACGTCACGGCGCATTCTTTGGGTTGCTCTCGGCCTCGGTCTGGCTACCCGACTAGCAGCCGGCCCCCCCATAGTCCATCACCGGGTCAATGTGGCGTATCATCCGGATTGGATTCCCTCCGGATTTGCGTCGATCATTCCAGGCTTGCCGCACGCTTGGTTGCCAATTCCTCATGGGAGCGAGTCATCCTGGGGCCTGGTTCCCTCCGCCTTCGGTCGGCCCCTGGTCCAAGGACTGTGGGACGGGAGCGTCACCATGGAATGGCCGCTGCCCGTTAGGGAGTCTATGACTTGGGCCCAGTCTCATATCGGAAGGCCGTGGATCGCCTCCGGATCGGGCTATTCGACCGCTCCACATCAAGCGACCATCGATTCCCTCTTATTTGTGGGCCCGTTCCCATACCAGACCCTGACCGCTAGCTTCGCGCCGCTACAAGGGTGGACTCGGGTCTCCTTTCAGATTCAACGGGTCATGATACCAAAAAGACCGCAATCGTCCTTGCTCATGCCCCATGCCACTCGGATCCTGATGGTCTACCATGAAACCTCGCAGAAAAAGAAGTCCGTCGTCATAAGGTCTTCACGTATTATCAACCCGATGCTCCAGCAACTAAACCGCCTCGCCGTCGCACCAGAAGGGGTCGGGGGTTGCGAAGCGCAGATCCCCGGCATGGTCACGTTCCAATTTATCTACCCAGGGACACCCCCCATCACCGCAGCCTTTTCTCCCGCCTGCGGATGGATTCGTATTAACCAAAGCCCACCTCTGCGTGTGACCTCGCCTCTCTTACGCCTGTGGCAAAAACTTTTGGCGCCCTCCCCTTTGGGTTAAACCGCCCACGTCAATCGGCTCCACAGAGCATCTGAGGGACAAACGTCTCCGCCTTGAGAAAGTACGCTTTTGGAGTTTAGAACATCGAGAGGCCTCCATCCACAC
>JAKADJ010000092.1 GCA_021820645.1 Bacillota bacterium | reverse complement strand
CCGAAATTATACCATTCCTGGAATTACTGCGGCTCCGGTCGGCGAACCGTCACCCATAAGGGCTCGCGACCAGACCACTCCCACTGCATCTGCGCGACCTTCCTTTCCCCCCACGGTGGGACTTTACCCCTGACCCCCTCGGAAAGCGGGGGGAGGTGGGAGGTAAACGTAGGTGGGGGAGCGTTTTCATCCGCGTCGCATCCTAACTCCGGACGGCCCGTCAATATTCCTCCCGGCAAGGTAAGCGTCACCGGCGCCGACGTCTTGGGTGCCACCAGGGTTACCGCAAAGGACGCGGCCCGTTGGCCCTCAGTGTGGGCAAGCGACTCGACAAATCCTAAGGTGCTGGTGTCTTTCGCCGGGAGTCCTTCGGACAGGGCGAGCCACGCATCTTGGCGCCAAAACAGGGGAGGCTGACCCAGCGGGGCATCCACTACGACACGGGCGGGGCCGTGATAAGTGACACTGGTCCACCACATGTTCCATGCTCCGGTCGGCAAGTCTACCATCTGGCGTCTTTGTCCCCGACGAACCACCGGCGCGCACAGGAGGTTGGACCCAATAAGAAACTGGCGATTATCTGCGGGATCGGCATCGGGGTACTCAAGCCATAGGGGGCGAATAACGGGAAGACCGGTTTTTGAGGCCTCATCCGCTAGATTATAAAAGACAGGCAATAGACTTGCGTGTAGACGCGCCAAGCGGGCATATGCGGTCTGGGTTTCCTCATCGCGCGACCAGTGCCAATTTCGGGGACGGGCGGTGCCATGATGGGTTCGCATCAGGGGCATGAGCGCCCCCACCTCGGCCCATCGGATGTAGAGCTCTTTGGTTGAGGGGCGGGTTAACCCGAACGACATATAGCCGGCAATGTCGGTGCCCCAAAACACGTTGCCGGAAAGGCCGGCCGAGAGGGCGGCGGGGACCACTGTAGGAAGGCCATCAGCCACATCCCAGTCGGTATCCGAATCGCCGCCCCACATGGCCGGCGCAAGCGATGGGGTGGTGAGGCCGGCCGAGCGCACAAAAAAGGTATAGTCCCCATCGGGACGGGCGTCTTGCCAAAATTCTCGATTGAGAGACTGCCAAAGGAGCGGCCACCGATTATGGCTTTCGAATCCACTTGTTCCGTCATCCAGTAGACTTTCGACAGGAAGATGCTCGCCGAAGTCTGCCATCCATCCATCAAAGCCCATTTCCAAGGCCGGAGCAAAAAGTCGGCTTTTTACCCATTCGCGGGTATCAGAACGCGTGAGGTCGATTTCGCCATGATGGTGCCCAAGGATGTCCACATCGACGGCGCGTCCATCGGAATCTTGGACGAGATGACCACCGGCCAAGGCCTCCTGATACAGCCGAGTATCCTGAGCGATCTCAGGGCAGAAATACCCGAGCACTTTGAAGTTCATCTGGTGGAGATCACTTACCATGTCTTCCCAATGAGGGTAGAGGCGCCGGCTGAGTTTATGGCTCAACGGCCGCATCCAAAATCGCCGCCCGTCCTCCCAAGACCCCGTCCAGTCTTCGATCCACATGGCCGAGGAGGGAATCTGGTTTTCTCTGAGCCGAAGCATGCACATTCGTACCTGAGATTCTCCCTGAACGGCATCGTTCCACGGTCCGAATTGCCAGAGCGCCGGAAGCCTCGGCAAGCCGATGAGTTGATTTCGGTGAATAAGAGCGTCCTTTAAGCAGTCTCCCGCCACTACGTGCAGAGTAACATCTTGATCCCAAACGCGAAGGCTCCGACGGGATCCACGATAGGTCCAATCCACACGCTCGGTCTCATCAAGCCAGGCGGCATAGCCGAGTGAACTAAGCCAGGTGGGTGAGGGGGCATAGGTGGCCCGATGGCCGGGGAGGGGCACCTTGCCGGTCCAGCGAAGCCAGCGGCCAAGGGGGCCGAGACCCACGGGGCCTTCTTCCGTCCATGTCGACCAGCGTCCGGGCGACATCAAGGGGCCGTCGCCATATTCTCCGAACCCGTACAACCGCTCGTCTTGGGGGCCCCACCAGACTAGTCCTGCGCGGTTGCCTCGATGAATATGAAGATGAAGGATAGCATGCCAGGGATGAGGAAGCTCTAATGATATGGACGCAAGCGCCCGGCTCGACTCATCGAGAAGCGTCCAGTGGTTTTCGGCTAAGGACACCGCCGTCGTGGCGCCAAAACGCCTCCGACCCCGTTCACGAAAATTGTCCCATGCAATCCAGTGCTGCGTGGAGACCTTCTCCACATCCTCAATAATCCAGTCGGAGGAATTCACCGCAATGATCGGCGAGTTATTCCGGCCTAGCACCAGGCGGTTGCTTCCCTGCATGTTCCATTGAAGAGTTGTCATCGTGTCCCCTTGGAGGTACAAAGCTCACATTCCGCCCCGCTTTACTTCTAGGCATTGCGAAAATAGCGGAATGTCTCTTCCAGCCCTTCTCTTAATCCCACCTGCGGTTCCCATCCCAAGAGTTCGCGTGCCTTACGAATGTCCGGACAACGGTTGGTCGGGTCATCGGGTGGTAATGGTCGGGTCTCCACGTTGAGCTGAGTCCCCGCCACCTCGGCGACCACCTCAGCAAAATTCCTGATGGTTCGTTCTTCGGGATTGCCAATATTAATGACCTCTCCGGATAACCCGTCGGTCACGGCGGCGAGCCAAATACCCTCGACTTCATCGGAAACGTAACAGAAACTCCGCGTCTGTTCTCCCGTCCCATAAACCGTGAGTGCTTCCTCACTAAGTGCTTGGCGTACAAAGTTCGGCACCACCCGACCATCCTCCGATTGCATGCGCGGCCCATAGCAGTTGAAAAACCGAAGAATACGGGCGTCAAGACCATGGGTACGGACGTATTCCATGGTGAGGGCTTCACTGAACCGTTTGGATTCATCATAACAGGAACGTGGGCCCACCGGATTCACATGCCCCCAATAGGTTTCGGGTTGGGGAGACACGGTGGGGTCACCGTAGGATTCGGACGTGGAGGCTAAGATGAAACGGGCACCGTACTTTAAGGCCGTATCTAGCGCATTCTTGGTCCCCGTGGAGTTGACCATAAGCGTTTCAATGGCTAAGCGCCGATAATGGACCGGAGAGGCCGGGGATGCCAGGTGGAAAACCAGGTCAACCTGACTCGGGAGCGACCCTTCGGGCCATGGGGCGGAAACGTCCGCGAAAACCCGTTTCACGATGGCCGGATCATGGTGCGCGAGATTATCCCAACTGCCGGTACACAGATTGTCCAACACGACAACCTGAAGTCCTTCTTGCACCAACTTGTCGACCAGGTGGCTTCCAATAAAGCCGGCTCCGCCCGTTACAATGGCCGTATTCATGCTACGCCTCCCTTAGCGGCCAATGCCGCGGTATTGTAGTCCTGCCCGCCGCGCTTCTTCTGGATCCCAGAAGTTTCGCCCGTCTATGACAATCCCACGCGTTAAGCGCTCTTCAATACGTGGAAGAGGGATGTCGCGAAACTCCGGCCATTCGGTGGCCAAAATCAACGCGTCGGATCCGTCCAAGGCGCCTTCCGCAGACTCTGCATACTCCACTTCCAGATCCGGATGGGTGCGCCGGAGATTATCGAGGGCGATCGGATCATACACACGAACACGGGCGCCTAAGCGCAATAGCTCTTCGATAATCGTGAGCGCCGGAGCATCGCGGAGGTCGTCCGTACCTGGCTTAAAGGCGACGCCCCACAAGGCAATCCGTCGACCCTTAATGGCCTTTAAGGCCTCCTGCAAGCGTTTGACCACGGTCAGCCGTTGGTCGCGGTTAACGTCTTGGGTCGCCCGAAGTAGCCGCGGATGATACCCGTATTCATCGGCCGTCACCGTCAGGGCCGAGAGATCTTTACCAAAACAGCTGCCGCCCCAGCCAATACCGGCGTTAAGGAACCGCGAGCCAATGCGCTTGTCGAGCCCAATCCCTTGCATCACCTCGACCACGTCGGCACCAACCCGCTCCGAAATGTTGGCAATTTCATTGGCGAAGGAAATTTTCGTCGCCAGAAACGCGTTGGCCGCGTACTTAATCATTTCAGAGGAAATACGATCGGTCACCACCACCGGAACGGATGTCAGACCATTGGGTCTCGGGGCTTCCGGGGGAGGCCCGAACGACTGGGTAATAATCGGCTGATACAGGTCTTTTAAGCGCTGTAGTGCCCAGTCTTGATCGGCTCCCAGCACGATGCGGTCGGGATAAAGAGTGTCGTAGACAGCAGTGCCTTCTCGCAAGAACTCTGGATTCGAGGCGACCGAATACCATTCGGCTGACGGTCCCCTCCCATGCACCTCCCGATAGCCGTCTTGAATCCATACCTCTACGAGGTTGGCCGAGCCAATGGGCACGGTGGCCTTGTTGACAATGACCTGTCGCGATTCTCCTGTCAGACCATGCCCAATGGCCAGGGCGGCCTGGCGTACGTAGCGGAGGTCGGCCTCGCCGTCCGGAAGGGGAGGGGTGCCCACGGCAATAAAGATCACGTCACTTTGGGCCACCGCGGCTTGGGCGTCGTCCGTCACGTCGAGGTGCCCATTATCCATCGCGCGGGCCATGAGAGATTCTAGACCCTCCTCAAAAATAGGCGAGCAACGTTGGCTAATCAGCGAAATTTTTTCTTGAGAGACTTCAATGAGAGTCACGTGATGACCCAAGTCCGCCAGCACGGCACCTGTTACCAAGCCGACATACCCGGCGCCGAATACGGAAACCTTCATTTATGCCATGCCTCCTAAAAGGTCGCGATAAAAAGCCACGGTTTTATCCGCGATCGCTTCTTGGGTAAAGTGAGCCCTTACCCTTTCAGGGCCCCGCTGCGCCAATTGCCGACGTATATCCGCGTCATCAATTACGCGCCCTAATATGTCCTGCAACTGATCAACCCGACCTTCCGGGAAGACCAGCCCGGCATCTCCAATAACATGGGGAATCTCCCCGCTGTCCGACCCAATCACGACCACTTGGGAGGCCATCGCTTCCGTCAAGACCCGTCCGAATTGCTCTTTCCAGCGCACAGTCGTGCGGGAGGGGAGCACCAGCGCATCCATGAGGTTCATGACATCCCCCATGGCTTCCGACGCCACCCAAGGAACTCGCGTGAGCTGCCGCTTCACCCCTGTGCGCTCGGCCCATTCACGAATGGTAGCGTCGTAGGGGCCCGTCCCCACAATCAAGAGACCAACATCAGGGTTTCGCCGAAGGAGAGGTTCCATCGCCTGAAGCAGATCGCCAATACCTTTTTCCGCAATGAGACGGCCTACGTAGCCTACCACAAACGACTGTTGAATATGGTATTCCCGCCGTAAGGCGTCTCGATCACGGGGACCGAATAGGGCCAAGTCGGTTCCAAACTGCGGGATCACCACCACCGGTTTGGTATAACCTTTTTTGCGTAAAACAGCCTCCGCGTCTTGGTTCCCCGCAATCGCCCCGCGGGTTAGCCGAAAAACTTGCTGTTCAATGGATGAAAAGGGTGCCGGATAACGCTTGTAGATATTTTGCCAGGTAAAAAAAAGGCTCGGGATCCGGGCACGTTGCGCCGCTCGGACCCCTTGCCAGGTCACGGCGCTGTAGTGCTCTTCATCCACATGGACGAGGTCGGGTTTAAACTCGCGGACAATACGCGTTAAATTAGGATACCAATGAAAGTGGTTTTTACCGTTAAACGGGATCGGGAGCTTAAAGATGGGATACTCTTGGTCGCACGGGTCCGATTCATAAGGCAAATTGGCCCAATGATCCGGTACCACCAGCCCCATCTCGACGTCATGACTTCGGTTCATGTAGGTAATTTTGGAGCGGTAGGATGCGGTCACGCAGGCTTTAGAAATCATAAGAACGCGCATCGGACACCCCTTCTTGAATCTGTCTCCCGCCTATCATAGCGAAAATGGTCGATCTGGGAAAGTCTTGGGGTTGCGCTATTGTTACAAGTTCGCAACAATTTTGGGGTAAAGTATGAGTCAACGGCGTCCTAAGGGGGCCAAGAAAGGTGGTCAATGATGAAACGACAGAAGGCAGTATTAGCGCTCTCAATTCCCGCGCTTGGTGCACTCATTGCAGGATGTGGCGCCCATGCTACTTCGGCTCCGGGGTCGGCCACGGTGGCCACCGTGAACGGGCAAAAGATTACCGCACAAGACGTTAATTTATTCGTTAGAGGGACCGAGTTCATGCAGGGAGCAAGCCTGCCTACCACAGCCAGCGAGAAAAAGTTGGAAGTCAAGGCAGTGGTCGCCCAGACGGCCGTGGACCAGTGGGCCTTGAAACATCACCTGACGACTACCAAGAAGGCTAAGTCCCAGGCCAGCCAGTTCATCAGCGCCAACATCGAATCGCAAGTCGGGGGAAAATCCGGACTAACAAAAATGTTAAAGCAGAAGAAACTGACCTTCGCGGACTTCCAGACTTACATTACCGATGAAATGGTGGCTCAAAGCGCCTTTGCCAAGGTTACCAAAAACGTCAAGGCCCCAACCACAGCGCAGGAAAAGGCCTTTTATCAAAAGAACAAGTCTACCTTCACCACTCCTCCTGAGGATGAGGTAAGCGACATTGTGGTCAAGACGAAGTCCCTTGCCGATAAAGTCCTCAAGCAGGCCCAAGGCGGGACAAGCTTCGCTACGTTGGCCAAACACTATTCCATTGCATCATCCGGAAAGTCGGGGGGGAGTCTTGGGTATTTGCCCACCAGTTCCATGTCCTCGGGCATGGCCCAAGCCATCTCAGGCATGAAGGTCGGGAAGTATTCCACCTATAAGGGATCTCAAGGCTACCACGTGATTTGGTTACAGGCGACTAAGCCCTCGACCGTCCAGCCATTTTCCAAAGTTCAAAGCCAGGTCAAATCGGACCTCCAGCAACAGACGGCCAACACCATGTATCAAAACTGGACCAGCAAGATGGAAAAGTCCCAGCATATCTCCATCAAATAATCCTAACCGCAGGCATGAACCCGGGACGTCGCGTCCCGGGTTTTCTTTTTTGCGGGTAAGCGAGGGTGGGAAAGGGGAACACTCTACCCAACTACGTGAGAAAGGTGGGTAACAGCATTACACCGCGAATTTGGCTGGATATGGATCCGGGAATCGATGATGCCTGGGCGATGGCCACGGCACGCTCGCAATGCCAGGTGGTTGGAGTCTCGGCAGTCGCCGGTAACGTTGAACTCCCGCATACCTACGGCAACGCTGAGCGGCTAATGGAAGAACTGGATTTAGATTGCCCGCTCCTACCAGGTGCCGACCACCCCATCTTGGGACCCTTGATTACCGCCAAAGCCTTTCATGGCCCTGGTGGAGTAGGGGGATGGGAAGGGCGAACCCGCGTAGTTTCCGACGATCAACAACGGGTATGGACCTACTGGGCAGAGAAAGAGTCTGGCCTCCACGATGTCCATCTGGTGGCTACGGGACCACTCACCAATCTCGCCATCGCCTATCTTGCCCATCCAGGACTGGCGCGAGCTTTTTCGTCCGTGACCTGTATGTGCGGAGCGCTTCCCGGGGCCCAAGTGGACAAAGCCCAGGAGTTTAACGTCTACGTTGACCCGCACGCGGCGGATATCGTTTTTCACTGGGCTCAGCCGGTGCAACTGATTGGTATCAACGTGGCCCACAAAGCGCTGATTCCCGTCAGAGACGTCGACCGCCTCACGCAATACGGCGCGGTCGGTCAATCGCTTCATCAAATGCTGGCCTTTTATAGCCAACGCTCCCGCGGCGAAGGTGGAAACCCTACGGCCTTCCCCATTGACGACGTGGTGGCGGTAGCCGCCGTGGCTCAACCCGAGTTGTTTCAATGGCGCGAGATGCCGCTCGCGGTCGTCCGAGAGGGCCCCTTGCGCGGAGCGGTCGTCATCTCGCCCATCGACATCAAACGGCCTCCCGTCAAAGTAGCCGTGGACATCAACGTCGATGGGTTCCGTGACTGGGTTTGGGAGGCTATGGAGGCATATCGGGCATAATTCACCCGAACGATG
>JAKADJ010000091.1 GCA_021820645.1 Bacillota bacterium | reverse complement strand
AAACCGGCGACAACGTGAGGGCTAGCACGCATTCGCGGTATCTCCCCGGGCGACAAAACCGGATGTTGGCGGGGTGCGAAACTCAAGGATGGATGAGCACACGCTCCAGGTCTTACGGCCTGAGAGTGTATGACCATGGTAAATGAGAAAGAGGTGAGCCGCATCATAATATCCTATCCTGAGGGGATGTCGCCCTCGCCGCTCCGTTGCCTAATAGAGCCGGGTCGTATAGCTTTCTTGGAGTGCCCGGTCAACCTCATCCCGAGTCACTTTGGCTCTTTGCGCGTGAACGGCCAAAGCACGAGCAATATCGGGCTGGTGGTTGGGATCTAGCCAGGCACAGGGATCCCACGCGTGCGAGCGTAAAAATGCTTTGGCACAATGAAAGTAGCATTCTCGGACAGCCACCCCAATCCCGATCAGCGGCGGCCGGCCAGCGATCGCCGAAGGCTCGAGCAAGTTGGCGTCTCGGGTGATGGTGGCCACGCCGTTAATTCGCAGGGTTTCGCCTAGTCCGGGGATTACGCACACTAACCCGATTTGGGGATTGGCCAGCAGGTTTTTTAGGGAATCCATGCGCCTATTCCCTGGCCGTTCTGGAATTAATAGATGGGAGTCATCCAGCACACGCACAAATCCGGGAACATCCCCACGCGGCGACACATCTTGGGCCCCTTGAGCATCGGCTGTGCCAATAAACAAGAGTGATGCCTTGCTTAAGAAATCACGACAATGGGGGTCTAGACGCGAGATGACTTTATGTTGCACTAAAGGAGATGGACGACCCATGAGCGATTCCAACTCCTCCACGGAGGACACCGTGGCTCCGAACATGCGATCCCCTTCTCTATCGGCCGATTTTTGACATGCGGTCCATCTTTATCAAGAGTCCGGTTACCGTGATTTCGGAGGGTCTGTGTCCGATTTGTCGGGGTCCTTCGGTGGTTTTTTGGAAGAAAACCAGGCCGCTATGGCCCCAATTAAGAGCCCGCCCAACAGAGGCTCCAACACTTCGGGCGGGGCTCCCATAAAGCCCACGGTGGCCCCTTCGGCCACCATAGACGCGATAGCCGCGACGATTAGGAGCCACTCCAAGGCGATGTGAGAATACGGGCGCCGTGCCCGTACGATGAGTGCGGCCACGACCCCCGAAGAGCCGGCGATGACAATGGCTAAAAGCGCCCTCACCGCACCACCACATTGACCAGGCGGCCGGGTATTGGGACCACCTTGACCACTTCGTGCCCGGCGACCTGAGATACCACCTGGTCGTGTGCCAGCGCCAGTGTGATAAGTTCCTCCGGAGTGGCCGCTTTGGCCACCACCATCCGTCCCCGCACCTTGCCGTTGACCTGGATTGCGATCTCGATTTCTTCTTCCTCCAACCACACCGGATCGTAACTCGGCCATGCCTCCAGATGCACACTGGCTTCGTGTCCCAGCTGATGCCACAGTTCATCGGCCAAATGCGGGGCAAAGGGAGCCAATAACAAGATCAGCGCCTCTTCTGCTTGAACCAGCGCGGCATCGGCGACGGCTTCGCCCTCGGCATACAGCGTGTTGGTAAATTCCATCAAGGTGCTTACCGCGGTGTTAAACGCGCTACGCACCGACAGATCCTCCGTCACTTTCCGTATCGCGTGAGCGCGGGCTCTTAAAATTCGTTGGAGCGCGCCGCGCTCGGAGTCGGACCGCCCGAGTGGCGACCGCGTTACCAGGCGATACACCCGCTGCAAAAATCGATAGGTGCCCTCCACCCCTTGATCCGACCACTCAAAATCTTTATCGGGAGGTGCCGCAAACAACATAAAGAGCCGAGTCGCATCGCTTCCCCATTCCGCCATAATCGTTTCCGGACTGATCGTGTTGCCCTTACTTTTGGACATTTTCGAACCGCCATAGACGACCATGCCCTGGACCAGCAAGTGATTAAAGGGCTCCTGATAATCTATCCAGCCCGCATCACATAAAACTTTGGTAAAGAATCGGGAGTAGAGCATGTGCAACACCGCATGCTCTTTACCGCCCACATATTCATCCACCGGCATCCAATAGTTGGCCTTGCCCACATCAAAAGGCCCGTGCGCCCCCGGAGACGTGTACCGCAAGTAATACCAACTTGAGTCCACAAACGTATCCATGGTATCGGTTTCGCGCCGGGCCGGTCCCCCACATTGGGGGCACTCGGTATGAACCCAATCGAGCGCTCCACTTAACGGGGATCCTCCAGACCCGGTAAATTGCACGTTCTCGGGCAAGAGCACCGGAAGCTCACCGCGGGGAACCGGTACCACCCCACAGGTGTCGCAGTACACAATGGGGATCGGTGCTCCCCAATAACGTTGGCGCGAGATGAGCCAGTCGCGCATCCGATAGGTGACTTTCCTAGCCCCGAGACCCTTAGACTCTAACGCGTCGGCAATGGCCCGCTTGGCCTCCCCATTCGGCATGCCGTCAAATGCCTCGGAGTGGATCAGGAGCCCGGGCCCGGTGTAGGCTTGGTCGCCCGGGGCACTAACCCCTTCGGGTCGAATCACGGGGCGGATGGGAAGTCCATATTTAGTGGCATACATGAAGTCGCGCTGGTCATGGGCCGGCACCCCCATCACCGCCCCCGTCCCATAATCCACCAACACATAGTTAGCCACCCAGATCGGGACCGGCGCTCCGGTCAACGGATGACTGGCGTACGCTCCGGTAAACATGCCCCGTTTTTCAGAGCTTTCCGAGGTTCGTTCAATATCACTCCGGGTTCTTTCTTCCGCAACAAATTGACGGACCTGGTCTTGGCTGGTCTGACCCACGATGAGGGATTCCACCAACGGGTGCTCCGGGGCCAAAACAACATAAGTAGCCCCATACAACGTGTCGGGCCGTGTGGTAAAGACTCGAATCGCCGCGTTGTGATCCGGCACCGGAAACACAATCTCGGCCCCTTCACTGCGCCCAATCCAATGCGTCTGCTGCGCCTTAATCTCATTGGGCCAGTTCAGGTCTTTTAAGTCGTCGAGTAGACGGTCCGCGTAATCCGTGATGCGAAAGTACCATTGGGTGAGGTCACGCTTGGTCACCACGCTGTCGCAGCGCCAACATTGGCCCTCTTCCACTTGCTCATTGGCCAACACGGTTTCACAGGAGGGGCACCAATTGACGGCCCCATCGCGTCGGTATGCCAACCCCCGGGAGTGGAACAGCAAAAACAGTTCTTGGGTGAATCGATAATAATCCGGCTCGGAGGTGGTTACCTCACGGCGCCAATCAAAAGAGAGTCCCATATCCTGCATTTGCTTTTTCATGTATTCAATGTTTGCCAAAGTCGATACGCGCGGCGGAATGCCACTCTTAATCGCCGCATTTTCCGCGGGCATCCCAAAAGCGTCCCATCCCATGGGATGCATCACCGAATACCCGCGCATACGCCGATAGCGGGCCACGACATCGCCTAGGGTAAAGACGCGGACATGCCCCATATGCAAATGGCCAGAGGGATAAGGAAACTGTTCCAGGCAGTAGTATTTTGGCTTGTCGCTGATTTCCGCGTGATATATTCCTTCCAGAGCCCAGCGCTGTTGCCAGTGCTGTTCGACCGCTCGTACATCATACCGGTCACTGGATCCGTTCGGTCGCGTGATATCAGTGGTTTGCATCGCTCATCCCCTCCAAATAAAAAACGCCCCTCAAAAACCCTAGGGACGAGTTGTTCACCCGCGGTACCACCCCAATTAGCGACTGTCTGCCGCTCGCCTCAACCGTAGCGTAAGCGCGCTCCGTCCGCCGACCCTCACACGGTGAGAAATAGGAACCCCGCAACCAGCTTGCACCCATACACTGGCTCTCTATTTGTGGTCGTCCTATTTATTCGTCTTCATCGAGTCGTTATCAGAAATTCGTAGGGATATTTTACGATAGCGGAAAGAAAAAGGCAAATTCTCGTAAATTCTACCGTCAATTAGCCCCTTACTTCAGTGTGGAAAAATTTTGGGTGCCAAATGAAGGAGTTCTTGTAAAAGCATCGAAGATCTCCTTAATAATCTGTCGAATCATGTAGGGGGCCGACTATGGAACTGACAGAACACCCACTAAACCTCACAAAATTGTGGAGTCAGTGGAAACGCGGAGGGCGCATTCAGGCCGTCTTCCAACCCATTGTCTCGTTACAAAATGGGACGGTTCATGCCTATGAGGCGCTTAGTCGCCCCATTGACGGGGATGGGGCGCCGGTGCCCATCCTGGCTTTGATCGCCTCGGCCGATCGCCACCACCAACTCGCCGCCTTAGACCGCGTCGCGTACACCGCCATGCTGGCTGCGGTCGAAGAGATCGGCTGGACTCCCGACACCTATCTCTTTATCAATGTGGTGCCGCGCTCCATCGCTGATCCGGGATACCTCTTGCACCTCATTAGTCATCATCCCCACTTAAAACCCCCTCAAATTGTGCTGGAGATCTCGGAACGGGAAACCTTAGATGCCGGTGATGCCCATTTGGCCACGCTCCTCCAGCCCTTTCGCGATCTCGGCGTAAAAATTGCGCTCGACGATCTCGGTGCCGGCTATTCGGGTCTCAATCGGTTGGTCGAACTGAAGCCCGACTTTGCTAAGATCGACCTCTCCTTGATTCGCGATGTGGACCGTAACAGCATTAAACTCGCGTTAGTCGAAAGCACGGTCCGGTTTGCCAATAAGACCGCCGCCATCGAAATTATTGCCGAGGGGATCGAAACCCCGAGTGAGCTCTTTACCTTGCAAGAAATTGGGGTCGATTATGGGCAAGGCTACCTCTTAGGACGCCCCCGATTCGACTTGGCTTCGATCAGCCATACCGATTACTTCAATCGGTCCATCGAGCCTGCAGCGGACCAGAGCCAGCACTTGCAGGCGCTGCTCAACACTGCCCAGCGGATGGTTCAAGGCATGGCGCAAGGCGAAGGTCGTAACACCCATGTGGTGCGGCTCGCCATGCGCCTTTTGGGGGCCGATGAGGTAAGCTTATTCCGCCGCAACGAGGCCTGGCTTGAGCTCTATGAAACCACTTTGCCAAAGTCCCAGCGACCCCCGATTCAACAAATCCATATCGATCCGGAACAAATCGCCTTACGGCCTCTCATCGATCGCAGTCCCTACATCCATCAAACCTTGGCAGATCAGAGGACGCCATGGTCTCAACACCTGGGCTTAGAGTCCGGGATTGCCGTCCCTATTTGTGACAATCACGAGTGCTGGGGCATCATGCATATCGGATTTTATGCCCCACACCGGGTGCGCCCCGACATGGTAAAACTCGCTGAGGGATTGGCGCATCTGCTGGTGCTCGCGATTGGCTTTTCGACCCCAGAAAATTCCATGCCCGAACTGATCGAGCCACTAGGGGAACCGCTCTATGAGGCCATCGCGACCTTAGCCGACACAAAAGATATCGAGCGTCTGGTAGCCAAAGTGGTGCAAGGCGCCTTAGCGGTCTCCGAGGGGCATGAAGGCTGGATTGGACTCTTGGATGGCGCGACGGGCCAGCTACACTGCATCCAAGCCGATGGTAGCGCCTTTGATATTCCCCAGCAGGACCTTTTTGACCCCGAGACCATTGACGGTCGCGGACCCGTGGGCCAAATTTTGCAGACAGGGCGCCAAATCGTGGTGCCAGACATCGTGCTCGAACCTACGTTGGTTCCCTGGCTCGACGATATGTTGGCGTCCGGGATTAAAGCGGCAGCCGGTTTCCCTCTGGTCGTGGGTAGCCGCGTGCTGGGGCTTTTAAAGGTTTACCACAGCGAAATCGGAGGATTTACCCTGGGCAGAGTGCGACGGCTTCAGGCCTTGGCCTCCTTAGCCACAACCTTGTTGGAAAAGTCCTTTAGCTTAAAAGAAACCCAAGCCGCGCAAAGTCGGCAAGAAGAACTCGCCGCGGCACTCTATGACGTTTCCACTTGCACCACCGAGCAGGAAATTCTAGAAAGCGTGGCCCGTGCCACCATTAGAATGACTAACGCCGTGTTGGTGGTGGTATCCGAACCAAACGGCGAGGAATTCCGCCATCGAGCCGCTACAGGCGATTTTGTAGACGAAATAGAAGGCCTGAGCGTGCCCCTAAAACCTGAGTCTGACCCGGAACTAAACCTATTTAGCCAAGTTTTTTATACACGAAGCCCGTCCTCCAAAACCCTGGAGGTTCCATTAGAGTCGGACGCGGTCTCTGCGCTCTCGAGGTGGGCACGCACCCGTGAACTCCGCTACGTCGTGGGAATCCCGCTTAGTAGTCACGACGAAACGCTGGGAGTGCTCTCCATCTTTCAAAAAGCTCCGACGTCCGTGCTCTCCTCGCTCATCTCCGACCTCACCTCGTTTGCCCATGCAGCGGCCAGTGCACTTTACGATCGGCGACTTATGACCCTCTTGCAGGATCAGCAAAAGCAAGTCGACGTGCTGATGCGAGCCAGTCGTGAACTCCCTCTGGTCCCGGACCTGGATCAGTTGTGGCAGCGCACAGGAGATATTTTGGTGCAGGGCATGGGCGCCGCAGGCGGATTTATCATCGAGGATCCGGCTCGGCTCCCCTCCCTCCACGCATTTGGCACAGTGCGAACTTATGAAGGACTCTTGCAGCAAATGTTCCAAGAAACAGACCCCCGACCAGGCACATTAGGGGTCCAAGAGGGGATCCAGGTAGACCCCCGGCTACGTGCTCACGGTATTGAGTCCCTAGCGGTATTCCCTTTAACGTTGCACGGTCAAGCCACCGAAACATTGGTCGGAATCCATAGTCAGTCACGCCGCTATTTCACGGCGCCCCGGTTACACCTGATTGAGGGATTTTTGGGTTACGTAGGCGTGTCGTATGAGGTCATTCAGTTGCGAGACCAGGATAGCCAGTCCCTCATCGTCGATCCCTTAACCCGCATCGCCAACCGTTACAGCATCCAACGGTGCTTTCATAGCGAATCGACGAAGATTGCCGAAGGCCGTTCCTCTTCGATGGCACTCGTGCTTTTGGACCTCGACGGCTTTTCTCAAATCAATAGCGACCAGGGCTATGGGGCCGGGGATCGGATCTTGCAGGAAGTGGCCCACATCATCCACCGACTCAAGGATCCCGATGCCATGTTGGGCCGCGTCGGTGGTGATGAGTTTACCATTCTCTATCGGAATCGGGGGATCGCGGACATCCGCCAGGAAATCGGGGCGATCCAAAAAGCACTCCCCCAGCCAACACGGTGGGCCATAGTCTGGAGTGACCACGGAACCTACAACTTTGCCGACTGGTTACAAAGTGCCTACCACCATCTGGCCGAAGAAGGGGCCGTGGTAGACATCCGGAATTAAGCCACCCACGACGAGAAGGGACGGACATCGATCTATGGGGTCCCCGGAAGGAATCCATCCCTTCTAGCTAATAGTCGAGGTTTAAGCCTCCGTCGACCCGTAGCACGGCTCCCGTGACGAAAGAAGATTCCGGGCCCAGCAGAAAAGCTATCACTCGGGCAATCTCTAGAGGGGTTCCGAGCCTCCTCAGGGCGGTCCGGTCCACGATACGGGCCGACACCGCTCCCTCGGGGCCCATACCGCTCGTCAAGGCCCCCGGAGCCACCACATTGACCCGAACTCCGGCGGGGCCCCATTCGGCCGCTAGCTGGCGACAGAGCCCCACGAGGCCGGCTTTAGCAGCACCATAGGCCACCGCCGGGCCATCCCGCGCTTGCATAAAGGCGTCGACGCTGGACACTAACACGACGCTGGACGAGACATTAAGCCACGGCTTTAAAACTTGGAGCAACCGAAAGGCGGCCCGCAAGTCGACGGCGATGGTCTGTTGCCACTCGTCTTGGGTAGTGCCTTCGATCCGATCCGCAAACACCACTCCCGCCAGATGCACCACTCCGGCGACGCGGGTAATCTTCCGTTCAGCCAGAATCTCGGGCAAGATGGTGTCCCAGGGATCCCGAGGATTTGCCAGATCGGCCCGAATCCAACTCTCCTTAGCTGATTGAATTTCAGGGTGGCGTGACAACCCTAAAGTCCGCCACTCTGGCCCCATCGTGGTCAACAGAGCTTGCCCAATTGGACTCGAAAGCCCGGTACCCACCAACCATTTCGCCATAAGTCCCTCCCAGTTTTCCGGGGATAGTCTCGTACGTCCTCGGTAAAGATTTGTTATATTAGGTAAGAACCAATGTCGACGTGTCACCGAGAAAGGATGGACCGCAT
>JAKADJ010000090.1 GCA_021820645.1 Bacillota bacterium | reverse complement strand
GCCTTATTGACGCCCGAGGCATGAATTTCGAAGAAGCCGAAGACATTGACGCGTTTCGCTGAAAGGGATCCCACCCGAGGCGTACTTGTGTTAGAAGGGGATGGGGTTGAGGCTATCGAAATGGCACTACGGAAATTGCGGTGGGCGCTTAGCGGGCTCCGTACGCCGCCGAGGGTGGCGTGGCGTCGCGTTCGGTTACTCGACCGGCCCCAACAATTCACGTTCCGCCCAAGACCGTTTTCCTACCGGGATATTCGGGACCACATTTTCCTGTGGCATGAGACTGGGTATGACCCAGAGGCACCGCTTGGGACGATGCGGGGAGTGTGTGGAATCCGATAGATAACCCCAAAACCAAGGCCATCTATCGGCTGCTCCGACAAACTTTGCGAGCATGCCCGATGACACATCCATATCGGGGCCTGGAAGAGGTCCAGGATGGGGAATTTCGTTGCGATAATCGGAGCGAGATCAATAAATTCCTGGGCTCCGAGCGGATTATCTGGCACGACCAGAAGGTCTACGCCCCATCCCATGCGGGAGGCTCTCTAAGATGATGTCTGAGAGGTTGGCGCGGGTGTCTGTCGGTGTCTATGCGGAATGAGGCTCGTATTTTTCCCGCCATGGCAAGTGACAGAGCACCTCGGTATATGGCCCACGGCCCGTCGGGTTGGAATTGCCTTTAGAGGCTCTAACTTGCCGGTTTTCGGCAAACCCGCTACCATGGGACCGAGACACCCCTTAAACTATTCATTGATTTCCAACCGATGGCGTAGGATGACATGAATCGGGGGCGGGACCCAATTCTTGTGTAAAGAGGATCGGTCAATGGAATTCATGGATGATGAGAATAAGATAGGGAATCGACGTCAGGTTCTGGTCGATCAGGCGCGAGAGACTTGGAAGAAAAAGCTCTTTGACCTGGGGCGTCGGAATTCATTGCTGTACTTTCGGGATCTAAAGCGGGGGAGCCTCAGGCTTGATACCATTAGCGTGAGGGCACTTGGTGCATTTCTTGAGGAACATCTTCTGGTGCTCGATACCGCCATAACCTCCGAAGATGTCGAGGGACTCATGGCAAAGGTGCGCGGCATCTATAACCAAACCGTGGTCAACCGGGAGGAAAGAGGTGTGCATACCTGCTACCTCAGCCTGGGACTTGCCTCGTGGAAACCTGCAGATGGCGGACGTGCGCCTCGCGCACCGATATGGCTGATCCCCGCTGAGGTGGAGATAGTAGGACGAGAAGGATTAAAGGCCCGGTTACGGCGCACTGGAGATCCCACATGGAATCCCATTTTGTCCTATGTGCTCGAAGAAAACTTTGGCGTTCGGTTGCTGCCACCCGGTGAGGACGGGGTTCCAAGTCTCCACGATGTCCAAGCTCTATTGAAGCCTTTACAACAGCGGTTAGTTGACGTGCCCGAACTATCGTTACAGGATACCGTCATCCTGGGGAATTTTTCGTTTCAAAAACTGGCGATGGTCAACGATTTGACCGGACTGGGAGACGGGTTGGTGGAAAACGATGTGGTGGCCGCCCTGGCCGGCGATGAATCTGCCCGAACCCACCTGTTTGCCAAGAAAATCAACGAGAGTGTAGAGCCTTGGGCACTCGATGACATGCCCGCTGCGGACGAGTTTACGGTGCTCGATGCGGATTCCAGCCAGTTAACCGTTATCCGCGCGGTGAACCGGGGGCACACCGGCGTAATTCTTGGTCCCCCGGGAACCGGAAAGAGCCAAACTATCGTCAACATCCTGGCCGAATCCGCCGCTCGGGGCCGTTCGGTCCTATTTGTAGCCGAAAAGCGTGCCGCTTTAGACGTGGTGCTGGGGCGCTTGCGAGACGTGGGGTTGGGGCATTTGGCTTTAGATTTAGGCGGTGCCGATCGGTCCAAAAACGTAGTGGCACGGCAACTGGCTGAGAGTTTGGATCGGGTGAAGAATGCGAAGGCTGTCGAGATAGAGCGCGTGCAACACATTTTTGCTGACCGTCGAGAACGTCTCAACTCTTATGTCAAGGCGCTTCATGCATCGCGATCACCCGTCGGGATGAGTGTGTTCGAGATGCTGGGTATCGTCAAAAAGGCCACGATGAGTCATGGCTTCCGGCATCGCATTGAGGCTTCGGTATGGGATTCATGGGACAGCGAGACCATTGCCGAGGTGGAAGAGCATCTGCGCGAACTCGGGGCGCTTTGGGATAATCGTGAGAATCCATGGTTTACCGCGGTACTCACTACGCCCGAGGCAGTGCAAAGCGCTCTGGCGGCCATAAGTAACCTAAGCCAACTCTGGCCTCAAATTCTTCGAAGAAGCGACAGGTGGGGCGATCCGTTTCGCTTATCGTGTCTGGGCCTCGAGGACGTGGATCGAAGATTGGAGCTATGGGCGGACATTCGCGATATGAGTTTGCGATACGATCCGGCGGTTTATGAGGCTCCTTTAAAGGCATGGGGAGAGGATCTGGGGGGATCGTCAAATGGCTTGGAAAATGTTTGGCGACAATTGACCAATGGACGGTATCGGGCGGCTTTGGGGCAACTGCGAACCTTTCGACTGGGAGTCGGGAAAATAACCAACCCACCGATGGATGTTCGTCGCCTTTTGGATCTGAAGGCCCAATGGCACGACCTGGGTGGTTCAGGTGCGCCTATCATGCCACAGGATTTAGACGAGATTCGGAGCATTTGGAACACTATGAAACAAAATTTAGATGTGTTGGCGAGATTCGCAGTCAAGATTCGTGAACTACCGGCCCTAGAGTGGTGGTCATACCTCGAAGCGCTAGCGGCCGATCACGTTACGCCGCTCCAGGTGGCACGGGTCCATGCCATGCGCAGCCGACTACAGGACCTCTCACTAGGTACCTGGTTGGATAATCTCTTAGAGGGTGAGATAGCTTCGGGACAGTGGGTGGAGATGTTTCGCTATAACCTCTTTGAATCGGTATTAGATCAGACCTTGCTTCACGAGCCGGATCTAGCGCATTTTGTGCGCGACAACCACGAACGACTAATCGAAGAGTTTCGCGACAGTGATCGGCATCGCATTCTAATGAATCGCGAGCGTGTGTTGCATCAGCACGGGCAACGCGCCATTCAAGCCTTTAACGAGTATCCAGATCAAGAAGCGTTAATACGGCAGGAAGCGGCCAAAAAATCCCGCCATCTGCCACTGCGTAAACTTCTTTTTCAAGCACCCAATGCCTTATTGGCGCTACGCCCGTGTTGGGTTGCCAGCCCTCTAAGTGTCAGCCAGTTGTTGGCTGCGCAGCCCTGGTTTGATGTGGTCATCTTTGATGAGGCCAGTCAGGTGTTACCCGAAGACGCCATCCCGTCGTTGGCACGTGGGAGGCAGGCGGTGGTGGCTGGGGATAATCATCAGTTGCCCCCCACGACTTTCTTTGCTAATACCGTGGAAGACGCCGAATCATCCGATGATGAAACTCCGTACCAAGGATTCGAAAGCGTCCTAGATTCGATGTCGGGATTAACCGCTCCTTGGTCCTTGCAATGGCATTATCGAAGCCGTGATGAACGGCTGATTGCCTTTTCCAATCACCACATCTATGGGGAGAGCTTGGTCACGTTTCCGGGCACCGGTCAGGTACATCCAATACAGCATGTGTTGGTTTCAGGTAAAAACGGCCATGATACGGTGCAAGATAGTGTCGTAGAAGAAGTCAACGTAGTGGTGGATCACATTTTACAGCACGTAGTTGAGCATCCCGACGAGTCTCTAGGGGTCATCACGATGGGCCTGAAACATGCCAATCGCATCCAAATGGCTCTGGAACAACAATTGGCACGGCATCCCGAACTGGATGAATTTTTCGATCCGCAAAGTCCCGATCGCTTTTTTATCAAAAACCTCGAACGGGTACAGGGGGACGAACGCGATGCCATCATTCTGTCTGTCGGATACGGCAAGGAGCCGAATGGCACCCTCCTTTATCGCTTTGGCCCGCTCTTGCAAGAAGGCGGCGAGCGCCGGCTCAATGTGGCAATCACCCGAGCGCGGTCGCGGATGACAGTGATTTCTTCGTTTGACCACCGCGACATGGATCCGACGCGCCGTATGTCTCGAGGTGTGGAATTACTCCGGGAATTTTTAGCCTACGCCGCCACCAAGGGCGACATTTTACGGACCGGGCCCGGTTATCGGGATATAGCCCTGAACCCGTTCGAACTGATGGTGCGAGACGCACTGACCAAAGAAGGGCTACACCTGGTACCCCAATGGGGAGTCTCGCGCTATCGTCTGGATTTTGCTGTGCAACATCCTGAGCGCCGCGGAGAGTTTGTGTTGGCCATCGAATGTGATGGCGCGTCTTATCATTCTGCTCCAACTGCTCGAGACCGAGATCGTCTGCGTCAGCAACAATTGGAGATGCTAGGGTGGCGGTTTCACCGGATTTGGTCTACGGAGTGGTTCCGCAATCCGGCAGTAGAGACCCAACGCGCTGTTCGCGCGTATCAGGACGCATTAACTCGGGTTGGTGTCCCCGGCTTACCTCAGAGCCCTGAACCCTTAAAGAATTCCAACTTGGCGACGATCCCCGCCGAACGCGCAGCACGACCCTCAGTGACAACAGGAGTACCCATTGACCAAAGGGATCTAGCGGAAGTGATCCGCATGCTCGCGTGGATTGAATCCGATGGGCTTTTGCGCACCGATGAAGAACTGCTGTCGGCATTAACCATGGAACTCGGATACAAAAGGCGGGGGGTGCGAATCGAGGCGATCCTTCGACCCTTAGTCGTAGCACATCGGCGCCGGTGATAATCATGGGACACCGGGAATTATGCACGCGGCCAAAGGGTGCGTGAACCTCATGACAATCGATGCTAGGGATTTGCTGTCTGATACGTATGCGACATGGTGATATTCCTGATGGATCGGTAGAGCTGGTGCATCATGGACAAAACCATCTGGTGATAATTCTTAACGAGCGCATCATTTTTCGGTTTGCGCGGTATCTGGAAGGTGCCGTGATTCTAAGACGCACGGCTACAATGCTTCAGACACTACACCGAAGGCTCCCGTTGCCGATTCCCAGCCCACTCTGGTCATGGTTTGATCTAGAGAGTGAGCCAAGGTTTCCCGGTAGTGCGTGGTTCGGCTATGAAGCGTTGCCGGGTAGCCCACTGTGGGGTGACGTGTTGCAGGGGCTGGCCCCGGAACATCAAGATCGCCTGGTAGCAACCCTCGTGGAATTTCTTGGTGTTCTACAGCGAATCGAAGTGGCCACAGAGATGGCCTTACCCCAGGAAGATGTCCGCAACTGGGAGGCGCTGTATCAGGAACTCAACGCCGGGGATTTTGGAAGCTCCAATATCCTGTGGGATCCGAAGGCACAGCGACTGAGTGGACTCATTGATTTCGATGGTATCGCACTGGGGAATCCCGCGATTGATGTGGCGGCGCTGGTTGCCAGCTACGGTGAGGACATCGTTCGAACTCACCTGGCGGAGGGGAAAACTGGTGGCCACGAGTGCGCTTTTACGGGGGGACCTTTGCCTGGCAAGAAGCGCTGTTCGGTGTTCAACACCGCGATACTGAGGCATTAGAGTCAGGGTTGGACGCCATTGAAAAATCAATTTAATTGCTGGAGTAGACCTTTCCGATACGGATCACAGAGGGTTGCGGATCGGCCTGCATATCCTAAAGCCGATTTCTTCGTGCCGGGTTACGAAAAACTTGATGTGCGTTATCGGGCATCAGGAATACCCGTCCAATCGCATGTGCCATTTTTCCCTTGAAGTCGTCCTCAATCCGCTAATCTTGAGGATGTATGGAGCGACCCAGGGGGAATCGTCGGCGTTTTGAACACTACCCGTGGATAATGTGAATGCGGGAAGAAGGATTTAGTTCTACAAGGTAACTCTACCATGCAAGCGGTCTCAACCCTCCTACTATTAGACCGCCTCGGTCTGGTGCCAACGGAAACCAAGTTATGGATTGTTTGGGGACGAGGCATGGTTCTAAGAATAGACGGATGCTCTCGGATTGGGTATACTGGCACTACTTTAAGCAAGTGGGTGACGCGACATGTTCTCTCCGTTGACATTGACTGTAAACCCTCCAGGGAGAGATCTGCCCGTTTGGTAAGCTAAGCGGGATAGAGACCTCCCTCCGGTACACGGAATGGGGGGTGTTTTTATGTCGACCGATAAGGACGTTTATGTGCTGGCCGCCGATGATGCGGTGGTTACTCTGGGTGCCCAATTACGCGAAGTGGCACTGGGTCTTCTCATTACGCAAATAAACCCCGAAGCCTCAAGTTACGCTTGGTACTTCCTGGCAGGTTCCCTGCCGGGATTGCTTTTAGCCCGGTTTTATGGTTGGGCGAGTCTTTATTGGCCGCCAAGACTCCTTATGATGGTGACTTATGGAGCCCGCTTGCTCTTGGTTTTGGGACTCTGGTCGATTACGAATTTTTGGGCCGCGCTTGCCTGTTTGGCGGGCCTTTCGGTGGGGCGTGGTATTTACGAGGTTGCCCAGGCGCATTATGTGGCGAAAAGCGGGGACATCAGGACCACGCGCCACATTGTAGCCCGACTGCGTCAGGCCGAAGGCTTACTTCGTCTCGTGGGCCCCTTACTGGCCGGGGCGTTACTAACCTGGGTAGGATATCGCTCCGGTTTTTTGCTATCGGCCCTCTGTTATGCGATGACGTTGGTCCTAGTGTCCCAGCTGTCTTTTCGGTCGCCCACCTATAGGCACCGTGATGTGCGAATCACAGCGGTGTCGTGGCGGCCAGATTGGGCGGCGTTGGTGATGTTTTTGCTGAATTTCCTGGTCTGGCAGGCCAACACCTTGGCCATGGCATATACCTTTCACATCTTGCATCGCCACGCGTTTGGATACGGGCTTACCCTGTCGGTTTATGGGGGTTCGGCCCTGCTTGCAGGGTACCTTTTGCCGCGGATCAATCCCCGCCATTCAGGAGCTTGGATCCTGACTTTGTTTTTGGTGTTAGCCGTTTGTTGGTACGCACTCTTTCGGGGTGTCTCGTTTGGATCGTTTGTGGTCATTGGGGGTATTGAAGGACTTTCGACCTGGTTGGTGGAGGATTTGGTGCTGAGTCAAATGTACTCCGATGCCGTAGCCGGCCATGCAGGAATGGCTCGGGCCCGGCTGGGATTATATGAAGAACTCGGCTCGATTGCTGGCACAGGTCTTTTGTTAATCCTGCCGGCAAGATTGTTGATTCGGCCGCTTTTTGGGGCATTGTCTGCCGTCGCAGCACTGTGGGCCCTGATCATTCTCACCAGGAGATTCTTTCACAAACCTCCTACAGAGCCCGGGTAAAACCATGACGCGGTTAGTTAGGTGCGGATAATGCCCGGAAGGTGGAGTTTCGGATCCCTAACCGTGGTACAATCTCGCCTCGTGCCTTCATTGCATTGAATACCCTAACGTGATCCTTAAAAAATACGGCTCATGTGGTCCTCGCCCTGCTCCGGCCAACCTAATCGATGGGATCACTAGATTTCGGTGGACTGAGGAGGAAAAGGGCAATGATGTCGAGAAATGACAAATGGATAGATGTAAGCGGTGGGGTCAACAGAACCAAAAACTTGGCGCGACAACTGTACGTTGTGTCGAATACAGCCCACGAAAGCGAGATTGACGGTTTCTATGGAGCATTCGAGATTGCCGATCCATTGGTATATCACCGTTGCAAGCGCGAGCCTCCCAAATTTTGAACGGGCGGTGGCTACTGGAATCTGGGGTGCGAATAAGCCCAAAAAGTTTAGCGATGGAAAGGCCGGAGAGATTAGTGTGGGAGACACCGTCCACTTTGTTCTGGGCCCTCGATGGGATGGGGAAGGTCCTTCGCCTTCCGGGTTTCCCCGAATTAGTTTGGATCGATACCGCATCCGGGCAGATGAAACCATTGTGAAGGTTACGAGCTCTGTCTACGAAGATGATAGTCCTATCTGGGATGATGGCGTTTATCCCAATCGCTTTCGATTCTCGATAGAAAGCAGGAATAGTGAAGTGCGCTTGGCTCCCGACACGGTCGATGATGCAATTCGTGATGCGGTGCGACACTCTCTTATCGCCCAAGGACAAGCCAAACCAGTCATGGGGCAAAAGTTCTCGCTTCGCCAGGCGCTTCATCGGGTGCTTGATGGTTTTGGCGAGGCCCGTCGCCAACCGTTTCCAACTCACCCTATTGCCGACGTTATCAAGCGGGACATTCCTACCGGACT
>JAKADJ010000089.1 GCA_021820645.1 Bacillota bacterium | reverse complement strand
GCCCGGACGTGCCGGATGCGGTGAATCGGATTGTGGAACGAGCCCTATCGAAGGACCCGGCCGATAGGTACTTGACGGCGTCGGCGTTCCGCCAAGACGTATCCCGGGTGCTCCATCCAGGGTCCGAGCCTGAAGTGGTGCTGCCGGTCCCAACGGCGGTACCGGCAGGTCGGGGCGGGGCGGGCCGGCCTAGTACGGGAAGCGGAAACGATAAAGATGCATCCAAGAAGCGGAGGCCCCGATGGCTTCCTTGGGCGGTGGCGTTGGCTATCCTCATCCTATTAGTGGGGGGATCGGTGTTTGCGTTTAATCGGTGGCTCAACGTGCCCTCGGTGGGTATCCCCAACGTCAAGGGCCAGTCCTTGAGTATCGCCAAATCGCGACTTGGCCGCTTGAAATTAGTCGCTAAGGTAGTGGGGAAGACATCCTCCAACCAATTGCCTAAAAATCATGTCTATAACGAAGTGCCTCCACCGGGGACATTGGTCAAGCAGGGACAGGTGGTGCAATTGGTGTTGTCCTCAGGCCCACAGACTGCACTCGTGCCGAATGTGAAAGGGCAAGATGAGTTTTTGGCGCAACAAAATTTGACGTCGATGAATTTTCATGTCACGTTGCACCATATCAATAGTCACCAACCACAAGGGTTGGTGATCCGCCAGTCGCCTGCACCGAACACGAATTTGGCCGAAGGCAAGACGGTCACGATTTGGGTTTCCAACGGCCCCCCAACCGCTACTCAAATCATGCCTGACCTACAACTTCTCACCGTGTCAGAGGCAGCGAGCGAACTGATTGGGTTAAACCTGTCGGTGGGGACACCTACCTCGACATATAGCACGCAGCCCGTTAACACCATCATCGACCAAAGTCCGGAGCCGTATGCTCGCATCAAGGGCACTTCGACCGTGAATGTGACGGTATCCGAAGGGATAAGCCCGCAGAGTCCCACACTGCCTGTCAACCATTCGACGGTGACGTGGCCTATTCCATCGTCTGCACCACCAAAATCGCTTTTGAAAGTCGTGGTTACCGATAGTGCCAATAATGAAGAAGTCTTCTATCAGCAAGTGAACCCCGGGGGGTCGGCACAAATTCCTGTCACTTGGTATGGATCCAACGCGCAAATGTCGATTTTCTTGAATGGCCAGGCACAGGCGCCCCAGGCCTTGACGGCGAATACGACGAGTCCGACGCCGCCTTCTAGTTCCGCTAGTGGGAATTCAGGATGACGCTCAGAGGAATCGTCACATTGCTCGAAGCCAACCGGCCCACAGTGATGACAGAGTCCGGCACCGAGTACTTGTGTTATCTGCGAGGGAAGGTCCGCCGGGTCTCGGGCCGCATCTTGGTGGGTGACCAAGTCGAGTTGGAGCCTACCGAGGGTCGCGAGGCGATAATTACTCGGGTTCTGCCTCGACAGTTGCAACTTGAACGCCCTCCCGTGGCAAACTTGACCGGGATTTTCGCCTGCTTTAGTTTGAATCACCCAACGGGGAACCTAGAGCTTTTAGACAAACGGCTGGTGTTGGCGGCGTTATCCGGTATTGCTGTGGAAATAGTGGTCACCAAGTCTGATATGGCCGATAGCGTGAAGGAACTGGACGAAATGGTTCAGTTATATCGCTCGATCGGCTATCGGGTATGGGTGGTCAGTGTGAGGACCGGACAAGGCGTAGAGCCCTGGTTATCGACCGAACGTGAAGGGATTTGGGTGTTGACCGGAGAGAGTGGGGTTGGTAAATCTTCTCTACTTCATGCGGTTCTACCCCATGCGGTGATTGAGACTGGTGGTTTGAGCAAGATTGACCGGGGCCAACAAACGACGCGGTGGGTACGGCTTCTGAAAATCAGGGAGTTTTGGCTCGCCGACACTCCAGGCTACACCGCGTTAGAAACCGTGGTCACAAGGGCCGAGGACATCAAATCGAAGTTTTTCGAGTGGGACGATGCCCGATGTCGATTTCCCAACTGCGTCCATCGGGGAGAACCGGGCTGTGCTGTCCAACAAGGGTTGATGGATGGTACGTATGCCTCTAGTCGTTATCGTAGTTATTGCTTAATGGTCGACCAGTGGGTGAAACGATGGGGCGTTTAACACCGTGTTTGTGGATCACCGATCAAATTCCGCCGCTATCTGGAGATTGGGGTGCGGTTATGGTAGAGGTGATCCCGAACGAGGAATCCAAGGCGCTGGAAATCATAGACAGGATAAGACCAGAGACAGAGTTGCCGATCCTATTGCATATGCTAAGCGAGGAGCCTCTAGGGGATTTTCAGGTTTGGCATCAGCGGGGAATCGATGCGATTACGCTAGCCTGGAGTCCCTTCCTGTCGTGCGCGACCTTCGTCGACATGAGGGCAGCGGGCTGCTTGTGTGGAGTCTCTATTGATTCGGGGCCCGATGATTGGCTCATGAAACTGGGTTCACTCTGGCCACTGTTGGACATTGTCATGGTGACAGATCCAGGCGATGGTACCCAGACTGAAGCAACTGTGAAAGATTTATTCGCTATCAGGGACACTAAGCAACGTCCGTTATTGGCGGTGAAATGTCCATTGGAACCGACGTCAGGGCTTCAAGCGGACCTTTGGATTCATCCCAGCGAATAAAGTTCTGGCTTTGGGTTATGCACCTTTTACCGGGAGCGTCGTACCATGATGAGTGTCACTCCTAAGTGACGCAAAAGAAGGCCCGGTAGAAGGAGGGAGACTATGCGTCCCATCCGAGGTTCGTGGCGGGCTCGGCGGCAAATGCCATTTAAGCTAGGAGGAGCCGGACTCGCGCTGGTCGGCGGGATTCTCATCGTGAAGATCTTACCCGTGTGGATTTGGCCGGTGGGTGTCGGATTATGGCTCATGTGGGCAGGATTGGGTCCGATCATGGTGGGAGGGTTTTTGATTTGGCTCGGCTATCGCCTGTTTATGGCGCGATAGTCAAAGCACGGGATAGACGATGCGAGCGGGTACAAGAAGCGAGGTGAGAGGAGCATGCGGGTACAGGTGGTCAAGGTTCCGCGCGTGGTAGGGAAGATGTTACAGTTCGTATTGGGTTTTTGGGCCACTAAAAGCACGAAATAAGGTCAGGGATTGACACAAGCATGCCTTTGGAAGGATGGTAGTTTTGGCGGATTATCGGGTTAAGGCGACGGCAGCGGGCGGCTCGATTCGAGCGATTGCAGCTGTGACGACAACCACGGCGCTTCAGGTGCAAAAGGTGCACCAGGCGTCCCCAGTGGCTGCCGCCGCCTTAGGGCGGCTCATTACGGCCGCATCACTCTTGGCGGCGGATTTTAAAGACGAATTTAGACTGACGGCAGAGGTTGAGGCGGGGGGTCCACTAGGCCGGGTGGTGGCCGAGGTGAGGACTGGGGGCTTGGTACGGGCCCGTGCTGAGCATCCTACAGTGGATATGCCTCTGCGATCTGACGGGAAATTGGCCGTGGGACAAGCCGTAGGGACCCATGGAATTTTACGGGTGGTGCGTGAAGAACGCGGCCGAACCGCCTATGAGGGCCAAGCCCCCATCGTTAGCGGAGAAATCGGCGAGGATTTGGCCAACTATTATCGCAGCTCCGAACAAATCCCCGCGGCTGTTGCGCTTGGGGTCTTAATTGGGCGTGAAGGGTTGGTTGTCGCATCAGGTGGCCTCGTAATCCAGGCGTTACCTGGAATTCGGGAAATGACCACGGATGAAATTGCCGAGAAGTTCCAGACGTTACATAATATTAGTTGGCGCTTGTCGCGCGGGGAGAGTCCCGAAGATCTGTTGCGGGAGGTGTTGCCTAGCCCGGTTCATTGGTTAAGTACCGAGACCTTGGATTATCAATGTCAATGTAGTGCAGAGCGGAGTTTAGAAATCATCGGGGGTTTGCCTGAGTCGGATCTCGTGGCATTGATACAAGAACAAGGGGCAGAGGTCGTATGCCATTACTGTAATACGGCTTACCCCATCTCGCTCTTCGATTTGGAACAAATTCGGAACATGCGCGCCCATCGCAAAAATTAAACGGCTCGGTCCACTTTTCCTGATCGTAGGCATCTTGTACACACATAAATGTGTCGAGTACGGCCGTTAATACGAGCCCGAACCCGCTGAATATTGGGCTTCCAAACACGCCTAGTCTTATGATGGGAATGGCTCACATTATTGCCATGCATGGTGTGCTTGTCGCAAATTTCGCACCGATACGCCATAAAAGGATCCTCCTCCGACACGATGACATACGTGCTATGGTACCATGAATGAAAATCCTCTGCAAGGTCGTGGTGTAGATGCATAAGGACAACGAATTTGGAAGGCTATCGGTACATGATGAGATTCTCTCCCAATTGACTCGGGTTGCAGTGACCCGGGTGCCTGGTGTAGTGAGCCTATTGCCCCGAGACAAAAACCACGAGGGAGCTCACGACGGGACTGGGGCTAGAGAACATGGGGGTAATGGCGTATCGATTGGGGTGGATCCAATGGGGATGGTCGTTATTGATATTTCGATCGTGGTACGCTATGGTGTGAAAATCAAGGATGTGGGCCTCGAGGTGGTAAGGATGGTGGACCAAGTCGTATGGGACGCCGTGTCCGTGAGACCGCACCGCGTCGTGATTCATATCGAAGGAGTCAGGAAGTTGTGACCAATTTTAGAGACACCGAGTTAGATATTTTGGTAACCGGGCAAGATGTCCATCGGTGGCTGCGCCGTGCTACCGAGGTTTTGCGGGACCATGTGGAACAAATTAATCAAATCAATGTGTTTCCTGTGGCCGATGCCGATACCGGGTTCAATATGCTCGGAACACTCGAGGCGGCGGTTTGCGCTATGGACGGGGCTCCAGTGACGCATTTGGGGCACATTTTCGACTTGGCGGCCGCGGGTGCCGTCAAAGGGGCCCGCGGCAATTCGGGCACTATCTTATCGCAAATCTTGGTCGGCTTGTCTCGGTTTGCGCCGGATAAACGGGTGTGGACCTTGGAGGAATATTGTCAAGCGTGGAATCAGGCTTACGAGGTAGCGTATTCTAGCGTGTCGGATCCCGTAGAAGGCACTATTCTAACGGTGGCGCGTGCGATCGCCCTAAACGCCACCGGTGATGACCGTGATACGGTGATCAAAAATATCACGGATGCGGCAGCCAGAGCGGTAAAGGAGTCGCCAGACCTCCTGCCGGCGCTTCAAACACGGGGGGTGGTGGACGCGGGGGCCGAAGGACTCTATTTGATTGTGGCGGCCTTTTCCGATTCCACGTTAGAAACCGCTAAAGAGGTGGTGAGGGGATGGAGTCAAGTTCCCCGCAATACGGGACTCACGGACATGGTTTACCCATATGATGTGGAAGCTTTATTGGCGCCGTGGACTACGGGGCAGTCCACACAAGTATTGCGTAAACAATTGGCAGAATGGGGCGACTCGGTCGTAATCTCGGAGATGGCGACCTCCCTAAAAATCCATGTGCACACCAAAGAAGCTTCGTCGTTTACGCAATTTCTTTTCAAATTGGGCCCTGTCGTGCAAATGGAAATCAGGGATATGCGCCACCAGGAACGCGAAGCGATGACCCAAAGGCGCTGGGTGAAAATCGATGCCGCATGGCTTCCGCTGTTGCCGATAGAGGTAGAACTCTGGGATCCGACACATGATTCTGCTCCGAAGGAATCCGTGTTATGGGTGGGGGACAATGTACCATCCGGGGCCAACGCCATCGCCTCGCCATTTCTCGCATGCCAATTGATGATGGATTATGACGAGGAGCGATCGTGGAATTCTAATGTAATGGCCATGGTAGCCGCGGCCAAAGGTGCCATTGCCATTACCGTATCCTGGGATAGACATTGCTATCGGGTTCGAGACTTGTCCCTGGTGAGTAGAGACCATGCTTTGGCGGCGGTCAAGGCGTTGGTGGGCATGCGCCAGATCGTAACAATATATCTTTCGCTGACGGCTTGGGGCGGGGAGGCAGACTGGTGGCAGACGCAACTGGACGCGGAAGTAGTGGACGTGCCGAGCGTCATCGGACCGAACCACATCGAAATCGTGGCCCAGTAGTCGGGCTATCCGAACCGGTGACCCAACTATTGGGGGTTGGCAACCGGACCGCGCAGGATCTGGGTAAACTCGGGGTGACGACGCAAGGGGACCTGCTCTCTTTATGGCCTCGACGGCATACCGACCGCACGGTGATTACGCCATTAAATGAGGTACGCGCTGGGGCAGAGTACACCGTAGTGGGTATGGTGGGAACTGCGCAATATGAACCGCGCCGACAACTGCTTCGGGTCACGGTAACCGATGGGCTGTTCGTGTTATTTGTGACCTTTTTTCATGGTCGTTGGATTGCCCGTCAGCTACAACCCGGCACGCGGGTGGTCTTGCAGGGGCGGGTGGAATACCGCGGTTCCCGTTTGGTGATGACGCATCCCCATCATCAGGTACTGGCCGTTAATGAAGAGCCGGAGACCGGACTCACTCCCATTTATCCGTTGGCAGGAGATCTAAAGCAGCGTAAAATTCAGCAACTCATGAAAGATGTGGTCCCTCGCCTAGCGCCGCAGGTAGTGGATCCGGTGCCCACAACCCTGGTCAATGCTGAGGATCTGATATCACGGGCTGAAGCCCTGCTTCACATCCATCATCCGCCAAATCGGGAAGCCCTGGATCGGGCGCGTCGGCGTTTGGTGTTTGACGAATTTTTAAGAGTTTCTCTCGCGGTGCTCCGGCTCCATCAGTTGGATCATCAATACGAGGGCGTGGCTCAAAATCCCGAAGGACCCGAGTCGCAAGCATTCATGGCGCGATTGCCGTTCGAATTGACCCCAGGGCAAAAACGAGCGTGGAATGTTGTGAAAACCCATTTGAGCGCGAAGCGACCGATGTCGTTATTGTTGCAAGGAGATGTGGGTTCAGGCAAAACCATCATTGCCGTTTTGGCCATGCTGGCTGCCGTCGATGCGGGTCATCAAGCCGCGTTCATGGCGCCGACTGAGTTGTTAGCGGAACAACAGTGGCAGGTGCTCCGGGCGTGGTTGGAGGATGCTGGAATTCGGGTAGGGTTATTGACGGGACACGATGCCGCCGGAGCTACGAGGATTCGCCACGAGCTTAGTGAGGGGACTTTGCAATTGGTCGTGGGGACTCAAGCCTTGGTCTCGGCATCCGTCCAATTTCAACGGCTCGGCCTGGTGGTTATTGATGAGCAGCATCGTTTTGGAGTGCGTCAGCGGGCCCATTTGGCGCAGAAGGGCTTTTTTCCGGATTTATTGGTGATGACGGCCACGCCCATTCCTCGAACCCTAGCGTTGACGATCTATGGGGATCTTGAAATCGCGCAAATTAATGGGTTGCCGCCCGGGCGGCAACCCATTACGACGATACACTTGCCCTATTCCCGGCGCAGAGAAGCATATGAAACCGTGCGCCGAGCGGTGCGTCGTGGCGAGCAGGCCTACGTGGTCTGCCCGTTGGTTCATGAAAATGATGAGTCGGACCTTACCGCAGCCACTGCATTGGCCGAAGGGATGCGTCAATTATCCGGATGGCGGATTGGTCTAGTGCATGGGAAACTCTCGGCCAAAGAAAAAACGGAAGTGATGGAGCAATATCGCCGACGCCAGTTGGATGTTTTGGTGGCGACGACCATCATTGAGGTGGGTGTCGATGTTCCCAACGCGACGGTTATGGTTATCGAGGAAGCCGACCGCTTTGGTTTGGCTCAATTGCACCAATTGCGAGGCCGGGTTGGCCGTGGTACTAACCCGGCGACGTGCTTTTTACTGGCAGATCCCAAGAGCGACGAAGCGCAGAGGCGGATGGATGCCATGGTTAAGTGGACGGATGGTCTCAAACTGGCGGAAGAAGATCTAAGGATTCGAGGGCCAGGACAAATTCTCGGGTTACAGCAACATGGCTTGAGTGGGTTTGAATTGGCGGACCCGGTGGCGGATTTAGCGATGCTTGAGCACGTGAGAGAAGTTGCGAGGAATCTACTCGAAAAGGATCCGGGTTTAGTTCGTGCGGAACATGAGATCCTTCGTCACTGGGTAGATGCGGCATTGCAACAAGGCGAGCCAGGCCAGGTACTCCACTAAACTGTTCAAAAATGCTACCCAAATTATCGCAGAGCTAATTGCGCTGTTCGGAAACCGTTGCGACTGTAAGTGGAGTCGAACCGCCTAGAAAAACTTTCCCCCACATTTTGACGAAGGATTGCGAGGTTGCGAGGGGAGCTGGGCATTACCATGGGA
>JAKADJ010000088.1 GCA_021820645.1 Bacillota bacterium | reverse complement strand
GATTTTAAAATGATACGATTCGACTAAGAGAGAATTCTGCGACTTTACTCCATACTCCTTGACAAAATTGCTCAAATCCCAAAAAATTTATTGGTCAATTGCGATAGGAGTGAGAGGTATCCTGACGGTCCAAGACTGTTTACAATTCCCCGAAATGACCGAGGCGCGACTCGTAGCGGGATATTCTGGACTCCATCGCGAGGTGTCCTTTGCGCACGTGGTGGAGGAGCCCGATGTACAAGCGTGGATCCAACCTGGCTTATTAGTCCTCACCACGGGACAACACTTCCAAGATGCCGCCGTTGGCGAGGATTGGCTGAAAGAACTCGATGACCACCATGTGGCCGGCTTGATTATTGCTTGCGGTCGACATCTGCAATCTATCCCTAAGAGCATGGAGGTCGCCGCCAATCGACGCGATCTCCCCTTGATTCAAGTGCCCTGGGACTTACCCTTCATCACCATCACCACAGCCGTTTACCGGAGAACCACAGAAGAACAAGTAAAAGCATTAGAGCATTTGGCCGATATGCAAACCCAAGTCAGCCAAGCGGCCTTATCGGCTCGTTCCATGAACGACTTAATGATGAAATTTTCTTCGATCATTCAGCGTCCGGTACGGATATTAACCCCGGCCGATTCCACCCCAGAACGCACTTTCCCCATTCCCAATCCCACTTCAGATCTCTCGCTAGTCTCTTTGGGCCGCGACCCGCTGGATGCCATCCTGCTCCAAGTCGGCCGCCAAATTGCCATCATCACAGGACTATTCATGCTACGAGAACAGGTGGCGCGACAAATCGAATGGGACGCCCGATCGCACTTTATCACGCAATTATTATCCGGAAATAAACCGTCTGAACCGTATCTAGGCTGGGATTCGTATGAACCTTGGCGTTTTGTTCCCACGCACTCCCATTACCTTATCGCCATGACACTTCCCACCCCAGTCAAGAAGGGTACTTCGGTCCCCAATCCACTGTTCTCTCAATTTCGCCAACTCACCTGGGAAACGCTCGATCCGCTTCGAACCTTTTTAACCATTATCCATCCTAATAACATCTTAATTGCGGTGCTCGATGCCCACCGGGTCGATGCCAAAGAAATCGCCACCCGGGTCCAAGGCATTCTCACCCAATTCCCTGATGAGACCGCCATATTGGCGGACCCGGTTGCGGTCGAGCAAATCCCCGATACCTATCGCACTCTCGTAAAATTACTGGGGTTTGCGCCTTCTGGGAAGATGACGAAAAGCCGAACCATGGTGTATCCACGATTAATCGCGAACCTCCCATCAGAGTCGATGGAGATGCTCGTATCGGAAACCTGGGATCGGATAGCCGATCCCAAGTTGCGCCACACCTTAGCCGTATGGATTGAAGCGGGCGGATCTACAAAACAGGTCTTAGGGCAACTGGGTACTCATCGTAACACGTTAAACAATCGTCTTAAACAAATTGAGACACTTCTAGGAACTCCGCTCACGCCCCTCGTGGTGAATCAATTAAAATTAGGGCACGACTGGCTTTTAGCCAACCCGGACCACACGTCTGCACCAAAACCATAAAAAGGAGATGCCCGTTCCTCCGGCATCTCCTTTCTTCGCCCAACACGATTACAATTGCCGTGAAGCATCCAACAGCGCGTGGTCAAGAATGTCTAATCCCTCGTGGAGTTCAGCATTCGTCATCACAATCGGCATGAGTGTCCGGATCACATGACTCTCCATCCCAGCACGCATCAGGATTAATCCGTGTTCAAAAGCGTACTGGGAGACCAAGGCCCCAGCTCGACCTGACGGGTTTGCTGCGTCCCCCGATTCCACCAGTTCCAAGGCCGCCATCGGACCTATTCCACGCGCGTCTCCGATAATCGGGTAACGCCGTTTAAATTCTTGGAAACGCTCGTGCACGATATCTCCGATCTCTCGAGCCCGCATCAGAATCCCAGGATCCTCTTGAAACGATTTCACCACGGCAATCCCTGCAACAAGCGCTAAGGGATTCCCTGCATAGGTCCCCCCCAACCCTCCAAGATGCGGCGCATCCATGATATGAGAGCGTCCCACCACTGCGGCTAACGGTAATCCCCCGGCCAGCGACTTAGCCACTGTCATCAGGTCCGGTTCAATCCCACTGTGTTCTGATGCAAAGAGGGTCCCGGTACGTCCAAACCCTGTTTGAATCTCATCCGCAATCAACAAGATACCGTGCCTTTCGGTGATGGCTCGAAGCCGTGGCAGAAAGTCATCCGGAGGGATAATAAATCCTCCTTCTCCCGCGACGGGTTCGACAATAACGGCCGCGACTTGGTCGGCCGGCACCTCGGTACGAAAGAGCTCCAATAGACGGTCAGCCGCCACTGTCCCATAGTTCGCCTGGTCTCCGAGCGGATCTCGATACGGATTGGGATACGGGAGGTGATACACTTCGGGTGCCATCGGTCCGAATCCCGCGCGATACGGTTGGGCCTTTCCCGTCAGGGTCATCGTCAACAACGTTCGTCCGTGAAAGCTATAGGTAAAGGCAATAATAGCCGGCCGTTTGGTGTAGCTGCGGGCAATTTTCACTGCATTCTCTACCGCTTCCGCCCCCGAATTAATAAATAGAGCTTTTTTGGCGAAGGTCCCCGGCGTAATGGCACATAACCGTTCTGCGAGTTCTACGTAAGGTTCATAGGGTAGTACATTGATCGAGGTGTGGAGATATTTATCGAGTTGCTCCGAAATTGCTTGCACCACCGCTCGAGGTCTATGACCCAAATTTTGAACCCCAATACCCCCTGCGAAGTCGAGATAGCGGTTGCCATCCACATCCCAAATCTCAGCCCCTTGTGCCCGCTCTACAAAAATAGGTGTCGCATGACTAAGCCCTCTTGGTACCACCGCTTCTCGCCGATGCATTAATGCAATGGACCGCGGTCCTGGTATCGACATAAAACCCCTCCCCTTCACACTATGGCTTAATTAAATCGTCCCGTCGCTAGGGGGACAATATCCGTAGTGCCCAACCAATGAAAATATAATTGTGCAAGGAAAGACGTATCCCTTGCATGGGAACGATCCGGTCATTACTCAATCGGAACGGCTCTTTAGATTGCGCGATGGGTTTTGGCACCTGCTAAGAGACCCCATCGCATGTTGCCATCCCCCACGGCATCTCGTACAATATCGTTATTCTGAAACGAAGGAGGTCCATCCGGTGATCGTACTGGGACCAGGCATTGCGGCACCAACCGACCAAGGGCATGTAACGGATCCCACCAAGGGGCTTTTCTGCCCTTTTCTCAGTGTGGGCTCCGGCCATACCGGATGGCCTCGGCACAGGTTCCTGTGACCCCAGGTCCTCGGTAATGACCTCGAGCCCTATGGCTCGAGGTTTTTCATTACTGAAGGGGGTTGTCAGCGTGGTCGTGTTAAGCACCTCTGAGGTGTCTAAAGATTTTGGTTTTGATCCCGTGTTATCTGGTATAACCTGTGAGCTTCTCGAGAAGGAACGGGTGGCTATTGTCGGTGCCAACGGGTCCGGCAAAACCACATTGCTGAGATTGCTGAGCCGAGAAGAGTCTCCCGATCAAGGGGCTGTCCATTGGCGTAAGGGACTCCGGGTAGGTTACGTATCTCAGTTGCCGGAGATCCCCGGGGATACTCCGGTTAAAACCGTTATTGAGGGAGCTTTTAGCCATATTATTGCAATCCATGCACGGCTCGCCGAAATCACCAATGAGATGGCGATGGCGGCGAACCCAGAGGCTCTGGCCGCTTTCTCTCAGGAATATGACCAGTGTCTTAGTCAACTCATCGAGCACGATGGCTACGCCATCGAATCTCGGGTGAGTGGTATCATTCGCGGGTTTGGGTTTAACCACGAGGTCCTGACTACGCCGTTTGGTATCTTAAGTGGAGGCGAAAAGACCAAAGTCGCCCTGGCTCGAGCCTTAGTCTCTGAGCCCGATTGCCTTCTCCTCGACGAACCGACCAATCATTTGGATCTGCCCACAATCGAATGGCTTGAGCAATATCTTTCTCACTATGCTGGGGCCTTGATCCTCGTGTCGCATGACCGCTACTTCTTAGACCGGGTTGTCACCCGCGTATGGGAGCTCGAAGGTGGCACCTTAACCGGATATTTGGGTCATTACTCCCAATATGTGGCTGAACGCGAACGGCGCCTGCTAGCAGAATTCGAAGCCTACAAGGTCCAGCAAGAAAAGATTAAACACATGGAAAGCGCCATTAAGCGTCTTCGAGATTGGGCCAATCGATCGCATCCTCCAAGTGAGGCCTTACATCGTCGCGCCTCGAGTATCCAAAAAGCGCTGGACCGCATTACCCGTTTGGACCGCCCCCAAATGGAACGCCCCACCCTGCGTTTATCCCTAGAGGCTTCGAATCGTAGTGGCCATGATGTCGTGCGTTTATCCGGCGTGAGTACCGTGTTCGGCCATCACGTCCTCTTTGGACCTATCGATTGGCAAGTGGCGTTTGGAGAGCGGGTGGCTATCGTCGGCCCCAATGGTTCCGGTAAGACGACCCTGATTCGCCTGATGACCGGTGAAACCTCACCAGATTCAGGCCACGTCGTGCGGGGGCCTTCTGTCACAATGGGCCTCTTGTCTCAGACCATTTGGGACCAGAGCGCCAATCCCGAAGACCGTCTCATCGATCGGTTTCGAGCCGCCGTCCCCATGGAAATTGGAGAGGCTCGGCATCAGTTAGCACGGTTTTTGTTTTATGGGGACCATGTTTTTCGTCGCGTGGGATCCCTAAGTGGCGGAGAACAGATGAGGCTTCGTCTCGCACAATTAGTACACCAGGGCGTGAACACCCTGGTGCTCGATGAGCCGACTAATCATTTAGACATTGAGTCGCGAGAGGTCTTAGAGACCGTATTAGAAGATTTTTCGGGAACGCTCATTGTGGTATCTCATGATCGATATTTTCTTGACCGGATGGTGTCGGTAATCTACTGGTTAGAGGACCAATGCCTCACCCGCTATGACGGTACGTATTCAAAAGCGCGGACAGAACGACAACAAGAGCCCTCACATTCCGCTCAAATATGAGGGCTCTTGTTTCCACTTCCTATGTATGGGGAGGGGGATCTAGCTCAAGACGCGCCTATGCCTTCACTCGGTCACCATCGTAGGGGGAATCTTACGAGTCGAGACCAGGAGGACAACAACCGCGGTAAGGGCCAGGGCTGCAGCATATCCGTACGCGGCCACGGGAGTCACATGATAAAGTAGCCCCATAATCAAATTGGCTAGGAAGAGCCCCACGCTGCGTGCGGCGGTCAACTGACCCATCCCGCGACCAGCACGGGGCTTTGAGGTATAGCGGGCGATTAATGTGGGTTCGAGGGTCTCAATCGCGCCCAGGGCAAATCCTAGTACAGCAATCGGGACATAATAACTCATTACCGGCCCATGCAGTGCGTAGGCAACCGCCAACCCGAGAGACCCAATCGCGGCAATCAAATAACCAAGCCCTGCCAGTTCCCGGATGGTTCCCTTTAACCGATGGCCCAGACCGAATCCGGTGAGCGCAGAGACACTGAGGAAAATGATATAGGTTAAAACGCCCCAGATGGTACTGTTGCTACTGAGCGCTACGGTGATAATCGGAAAACCCATACTATACGAACTAAATCCATAGAGCGCCGCTGCTGCTAAGACGCCCCGAACATTACGCCCCGCATCGGGATCCGGCTTCGACGCCGTTTTAGGAGGGGGCGCTATATATTGTTTAGGTTTCACGGCAATTAAGAGCGAGGAGGATATCAACAACGGAATAATGGTTAAGATAAAAATCCATTTAAAGGGGACATGGGCTGCGAGCAAAATCAAAAGCCCCAACGCTGCCAAGACCCCGCCGCCTACGTCCAAGCCGTGTAAAAATCCAAAGGCGTGACTCCTGTGCTGATCATCGACATTTTGTGTGAGCATTACCCGACGCGACGGGCTACGCAAATTGCGTGAAAGCCACCCCATGACAAAGAGCGCAATAGCTTCCCACGGAATCGCCACAAGCGCCGACAGGGATAGTAGGGGGATCAAAAGATTACCAAAGATGGCAACCTTACGATGATCGGATCGATCGCCCCATCGACCTCCAAAGTAGGCAACGATAGCCCCCGGTCCATAGCTGAGTGCCATCGCTACTCCATAAGCCCAGATTGGTGCCTTCAGTACCACCACTAAAAACAAAGGGAATCCGGCCAACACCGCCTGATAACCAAAATCCGCAAAAAATGCGGACAAAGTGATTTTCCATACATTCGGAGTACGCCAAGCGGTAGATTTTACATCACTAGAATCACTCGCGATAGTAATCACATCCTTTCGCTCAATTTATCCATTGGCGTCTCGAACTTTACGATACTAAAGACCCGAGGTCAAGTCGATGCCAGTGGACACCGCTTGGCCAGGGTCTTTCACCGTGTGACGGTTTCCCTCAGAAATAACAGTCATTGATTACGCCAGGACCCGTGGACAATCGGTCCGTTCCATAAATTCGGCACCGGTTGCGGGAAATTAGCCAAAGTCTCCGGACCCGTCTCACGGATAGGAAAATGCTACAACCCCTCATTAAACACTCAGAGGGAAGTCCTATGGACTTCCCTCTGAGTGTTTAATGCACGGGAGAGTTAGGTCGACCCTTTACCTAATTCACGTTTAGGCGTTTGGACTAACGCGACGACGCCACTCCCTAGAGCCCAAAGCCACACTAATCCATGTAAGGGTAAGAGTATCCCGGTAGCAAACCCCAAGGTCAAAAATCCCAGCATCCAAATTGCCGCAATGAGGCCTAATTGGATCACGCCTGACCGCCATTTACCCATGAGTAGGGTCCCAAGACCAGGGATTGCAACGTTGACCACCATACCGACAATGATTAAAGTGCGCTTCATCCTGTGTTCCCCCTCACCACCACACTTAAATCTTTGTCTACATCTTACGACTTTGTGCCCATCTTGTCGTCCGCCGCTAGACGGTCATCAAGGCGAGGGAGGATTCGGCTTGCAGCCCTATGGCCACCGCCAAGATTTCTGCAATATCGACGACCCGGACTTTTTCTTCCACACCCATCGCGGTGACCGATGCCGAGAACATCGAGACGTCCTTGGGGCAGGCCACGGTAAAAAATTGGATATCCGGCAACGCCAGCGCTTCGCGAATCCGCTGATTGGCAGGACGATCGGCAATCCCCGTCTCATCCATCCAAATTCTCCCGCCTCCTGCTCCGCAACAAAAACTTTGTGCGCCATGGCGCGGCATTTCCACAAGATGGACCCCACATCGCGCCATGAGTTGGCGAGGGGCTTCCGTGATCCCATTCCAGCGACCTAAGTAACATGGGTCATGGTAGGTAACGCGAATCGGTACCGGCGAGACCACGAGTCTCCCCTGGTCGATGAGCTCCAAAAACGCCTCGGTATAATGCATCACCGGAGCCTGAAACCCGAACTTTGGATACTCATTCTTGAGCGCATTAAGGGAGTGCGGATCCGTAGTGAAAATTCTCCGATATTGTGCTTTACTCAAGGCATCGATATTTTTTTGGGCAAGACTCTCAAAGAGACCATATTCCCCAATCCGGAGTGCATCATTCCCCGAATTCACTTCCGATTCATAGAGAATCCCGAAATCCACGCCAGCCTGCGTTAACATTTTGGCAATCAGTTGGGTCAAATGTTGCACCCGCGGATCGTACGAAGCGAAGTCCCCAACAAACCAGAGCCAATCGACCGGTTCTTTACGAGCATCCTTAATTGGCACCTCAATCCCCTTGGCCCATAGAGGACGCTTACGCCCGGGCTGCCCAAATGAGTTGCCTTGGCGGTCCCATGACATTAAAACCTTTTGAGCGTTCGGGTCCACAATCCCATCCTCCAATAATGCCGAACGCAATCCCGCAATCTTGGGCACATGTTCGATAAAGACTGGACAAACTTCTTGGCAAGCACCACACGTGGTGCAAGCCCAAAGTTCTTCGGGGGCAATCACCCCGCCGGCCAAATCTGGATACTCTGCATTAGGATTCTTATCCGCAAGACGATCATTTAAGGCATCCCGCAACTGCAAAATAATCATCTTGGGAGACAGCGGCTGTCCCGCCGCATGAGCTGGGCACACCGCCTGACATCGTCCACACTCCGTACACGTATAGAGGTCCGCAACATCTTTCCAGGTGAGATCCTCAAAAGTCCGAATGGCCATAGTATCTTCAATCGGCTTCGGCACCAATTGTCCCGCAGGTTCTAGGTTCCTCCAAAAAATGTTGGGAACGGCAGCAAAAATATGC
>JAKADJ010000087.1 GCA_021820645.1 Bacillota bacterium | reverse complement strand
TCGCCGCGAGGGCTTGCAGCCGCTCATTAATCGCGAGCGCATAGGCTTGCGCCTCTAGGCCACGGGAGCCTCGACACCACCCCACGAATTCATCGCCGCCGTACCGCACTAAGACCCCCTCTGGAAGCGGGAGCGACTGTACCGCTTGACCCACCAGCGCCAATAGGTGGTCTCCCGCGTCATGGCCGTACAAATCGTTCACGGTTTTTAGATCATCCAGATCCATGAACAGCAAGGTCCCAGACGCTGCATTGCAGGTAGCGCGCTGTTGATCCCAGAAGACGCGGTTGGGGAGCCCGGTCATCGGATCAGTGAGCGCCCATGCGGGTGGCGTATCCACCAACACGTCGGCGGTGCGGTCTTCCACCAGTGCCAGCAGGGTGTAAGAGACTCCTCGATGGACCAACGGAGTGCCCACTACCTCTCCGACCACAATATGACCGTCGCGACTGCGTAGATGGCAAGGAATGCGATTCCCCGTACGGAGATCGCGGTGAAACGCCTCCCAGTTCGTCCAGGGGGAGAGGCCGTTCTCCGTCGTCCGGGCCACGGTCAAGAGGGAGAGCACCGTGCCATGCTGGTGGTCCGACAGCTCTAACCCAAACAGCCTTTCGGCTTCCGTATTACATTTGATCAACGCCCCCACGGCGTCGACGAGAAGTAAGGGAAAGGGGAGGGCGTAAAAGAGATGTTCGACGATATTGGAGTCTTCGGCGGGGCGAGTCGAGTCCTCGCTCGAGGAGGGATTTGAATGAGGAACTTCGGGCATTCGTTATCCCCACCTTTACTCAGATTTTTTCAATATCACACCATCTCAAGCGGCCAGCGGCTTCTAAAGCCCCCCGCGAGGCGACGCATGAACGTTCTTTAGTAACAATTCGACGCGCCCACCGAGAATCCTTTTATGGCTATATATCTACTGCACGCAGATTACTACTAACGATTAGGCAGCGTTGTCGAAAAGCTGAAACGTCAAGGTTAATAAGGACAGGGGGCGACCTGGTGCACCCGAGCGCGCATGCGCTCGAGCATGGGCCGTGCCCGTTTTTCTGTGCACGGCGTGAGTGGTTTTTTGCGCTGGTCCAGAACGGCTGCCATGATCGAATCTCTTCCTCCATTACGGGACTGGTGACGTTAACCTCTCTTCGCCAATGTTCCCATGGGTCGCATCCTCGTTCGGCCCAGCTTGGTCCATGCCGAGCTTGAGACTAGAGAAGCATCTCGAGTTCTGCATCAAAGGAACGGAGCCGATCGCCTCCCGCCGCTTTCGTTCGAACCCGGCCGTCATTTACGGCGGCGGCTCAGGCTGACCTCGATAGCTGGGTTACAAACGTCGATCATGGCACTTCCTGCACTTTTCACCCAACCATTAGATATCACTACATCGCCCCATCCAAAGTTATCAGCGGGCAGTATGCCATGGGCCATGAATACCCAATCCGGTGCGGCCCCAGCCCCACCCCACACGTAAAGGAGGGAGACCGTTGGGCCTCCCTCTTTTCTCCGAATGACAGTGCTAGTTTCCTAAGACATATACGGTAACCGGTTCTATGCCGAAATTGGACACGGTTTGTGGATTGGCATTCATGAAAATGTCTATCCTGTGCCCCTTGATGGCACCACCGGTATCCATCGCCCGCCCTAAGAAGCCTCCGGTCGGTAGGTTAGAATCCGTGTACCCCTTCACATAGACGCGGGACTTTAGAGGAATCAACGAAGGATCTACCGCAATCATGCCCGGTTCGAGGGGTTGTCCAAAAGCATCTACCGGTCCAAACGGATAGTTATCCTTGAGGCTCGGCCCGTAGGCAGTGGCTCGCACATGATACACAGCGATTACAGGATAACCATCTATCATTTGCGTTCCACCGGATGACGTGGTCACAGTCGTGGAGGGCGCCGGGGAGGTCGTGGTCGTCACCGTTGGTTGCGAAGTTGGCGGTGTGGTACTCGTCGTCCCGGTTGGTTGCGATGCCGGTGCCGTTGTCGTCGTGGTCACCGTGGGCTGGGCCGTGGATGCTGGAGCCTTGTTATCGAGCACTCCTAATCCGCTCAAAATCAGCTGCCAAGTGGCCGGTGTTGCGATCCCATTAACGGCCAGGTTATGAGTTTTTTGAAATTGTTCTAAGGCCGCTTGAGTCAAAGGCCCAAAGATTCCATCTACGGGTCCCACACTCTTATATCCCAAAAGCCGTAGGTTAGCCTGCAGTGTCATCACCCAGTGCCCTCGGCTCCCTTTACGAAGCCATTGCGACATCGCAGGATGTTTCGCGATTTGACGATTCAAGATCGTCGTACTGGTCGTAGTCCCCACGCTCGGAACCAGATTGAGGCCTGCAAGAACATCTTGCCATACGGGCGCACTGGTCTTCCCATTGACTGTAAATCCATTAGCGGACTCAAACGCCTGTAAAGCGTTGAGCGTCCGGGGCCCGAAGATGCCATCTGTGGGGCCAACTCCCGTGTATCCTAATAACTTCAAGTCGGCTTGGAGGGTGGCGACCCAGTGATTGCGACTACCATATTGCAGCACCTGCCGCATTGCCGGATGTACTTGGGCCAGCGCAGCCGTTGTCGCGGGAACTGTTTGGGCGAATACGCTGGGCGAAGCCATGACACCCATAGCTACCGCCATGGCACCAATTCGTGCCCCCTGGCGAAACACATTCTGCATAAGTAGTCTCCCCTCAGGATATTGCCTCCGGAGTTAGCTGACGGGTTCGGGCTCGGAGAGAGGCCCTACTTGCAAGCAAGATTCACCCCAAATCTGGTTCCCCCGGTTGCTTCTAAAAAAACAAGCAATTTGGCAAGCCTAGTGTAAAAAATGAAGACAACCCTGTCAGATCCCATATTAACCACTCATAAGGGATGTAGCCCATTCTTGGATCAGTTACCACCGGTCTCGAATCATGTCGGATATTGCCTATCTGATTCCAAAGGTAGGAAATAACGTAGCGCGGTCTGTCCCTATTTAGACAAACACGAACAGTTTCATCATAAGGAAACTCGACAGCGAGGCTAAGAACATCGCCACCAATTTGGCTATATTGTTAGCCATAACATGTGGGATAGCATGGGTTTGGGAGATCCAGGGTGCAATCAACCATAAGATCGCATCATTGACGGCGATGTTGATCAGCGATTGTATTACAAATAAGGACCGTTGTTTTAGGGCCTGGCGGCCAGTAGTTTTGAGGGTGTTACGAAACGTCCATCGACTGTTCCAGATATAGCTGTTGAGAATCGCGGCCATTACCGCCAATGTATTGTACAACACGAGTTGATTAACATTGCGGGTCGGATCAATAAAATACAGACCGTTGAAGACTCCTAAATCAATAAAGGCGTTACTGAGTCCCACGGCCACAAACTGAAAAAATTGTCCCAAACGGCTCATGCCAAGCCTCGTTGTCTTTGGTCCGTGGCCCGGTGGTACCACCCGACCAGTTCGCGTGTTGGCAGGCTCCATCCCCATCTCTCCGCCTCATTCCGTGCATAGTGTTTCAAGGTTTCTAGGTTGTTGCTCGTAAAGAAATTCTCGATAATCTCGCCGATACGTTCGGGGTGATCTGGAGAAAATAAGGCCCCGGCACCACTGTCGTCCACCAGCTCGTGTGTCGGGAGACTTTCTGCAGCCACAATCGGGAGGCCCGACGCCATGGCTTCTAGCAACACCAATCCCAAGGTTTCTGTGGTCGAAGGAAAAATGAAAAAGTCGGCGGAGGCATAAGCCGTAGCTAAATCGGACCCCAACAATTTCCCCACGAAAGATGTAGGTGTCCCCTTAAACTGATCCCGAAGAATACCTTGCGCTGGCCCCTCTCCAACCAAGGCCAAGTGCAGGTTAGGGTTATGGCCAAAGAGGCTCTCGAGCCGATTAAGTCCTTTTTCCAGCGCTATCCGACCGACATAGAGAGCAATCATTCGATCGGGATGTCCGTCCGTCAACCGATGCCGCATCTCTTCCGAACGATGCCGGGGATTAAAGAGGTCGAGATCCACACCGCGACGCCAAACCGACACGCGTTGAATCCCTTGCGATTCCAGCACCCGCTTCATGGCCTCGGAGGTTGCCAGATTGAGATGAGCACGGTTATGTAGAGCACGGAGTATGGTCCAAATTAATGGTTTAGTAAAACCCAAATGATAGAAGTCGGCATATCCGGCAATGTTGGTATGATAAGACGCTACAATCGGAATTTTTAGCCGGGTCCCACTCAGAACCCCTGCCACGCCCAGCACAAAGGGATTAACGACATGAATAACGTCCGGTTGAAATTCTTCCAAATAGCCCTTGACTCTCGGCAACGGTAATCCCCAGGGCTTCCCCCCGTAGATGAACCCAACCGAAACGTTGGGCACGTCACGGACTGGGATCCCCTCAAAAGTGGGCGCACCTCCCCGTGGCGCGATGATGAGTAGCTCATGGCCCATGGCTTTAAGCTCCCGAACCGTCGCCGTAATGCGAGTGACGACCCCATCCGTAGCAGGCCACCAGGTTTCTGTCACAAATGCAATGCGCATAGACCTTCACACCTACCTAAAAATCTCCAAAATTATGACAGCCGGAATAACCAACCCAGTATAGCATAGGGATGATGCCCTTCTCTAGCCAATATCTCGTCAATTGCACCTTGGCGAAAGCTGCCAGTTATGTCAGAATAGAGATCAAACTCGATTGGAGGAGGTCATCACATGAGTGATCGAAATTGGGATCGTGTCACGGGATTGATTTTAGGTGCATCGGTCGGCCTCATCGCAGGCCTATTATTAGCGCCAACGGCGGGTTCTGACACCAGAGATACGTTAAAAAAGAAGACTCAGGACTCGTTAGGGCAATTTCAAGACAGCGTCCGCGATATACGAGATAATTTAGCCCGGCGAGGGCAGGATTTGATCAAAAGAGGGGTAACAGAAATCCCGCTGGAGGACGATGCCGTCCCCACACCGTCTGACGAAGGCGAAGGCGCATGAGTATTAGCACGGCACTCACGATTATTGCCGTGTCGTTTGGTACCTTAACCCTCTTAGCACTCGCCGGTGTTATCGTCTTGTTCCAGTTGGTCAAACGGCTGGTTACCTTGGAAAAATCGGTGGTGCACGAGATTGTAGAACTCCGGCAGGATGTACAAGGCGTTCTACACCATGCCCGGGACACCTCCGAACAGGTATCGAAAACCATTCAAGAAGTGCGACAGGGTGCTTATAATGTTGGACTACTGGTTTCTGGTGTGACGTCTTGGTTCGTCACCCGTAAGCAATTAAAAAAGTCTGCATCCCAACCGGTAGAATCTCAGCCCTGGTGGATAAACGGGCTCGCGGTCACCTGGTCTATGGTCAAAAGTGCTCGCCGTCGCGCCGCGTCCAAATCCTCTTTAGCCTCTACAAAAAAGAGCGTCGGCGATTAACGGGTCCCCATACGTTCGAGTTCGATCCTATGGTGAAAAAGTCGCATCACCTGTTGATGGACACTAAACGCCAGTGGTGGCACCTGGTCCCTTTTGAACCAGGCGGCGCTTAAAGCATCCGTTCCGGCCTTAAGCGTACCACTGACCGGGCGTGACACATAAAACGTAATAATCGTCTCATTATTCGGCGTGGACCAGGTCCCGAGAAGTGCATTCATTGCCACCACTAAACCGGTTTCTTCATGCACTTCCCGAATGGCCGCGCTGCGTAGTGATTCGCCCGCTTCAACGCCGCCCCCAGGAAATGTATACCCGCCCGTTTCGGGCGGGTATCGCCGTGTCACGAGCAATACCGCATCGTTGGGTTCATCGTAGACGACGGCTGCCACGGCCGGTAGTGGTCGCTCCCAATAGACAAATCCACACTGTGCACAGTAACGTCGCGACTTACCATCCAAACTATTATCGCTCAGTAAAACCCCACACAGTGGGCAGTATTTCCATTGCTGAGGTGGCGCGTGTCGCCATTGTACAAAAAGATTTAGGTCGTCATCCTGGCCCATTCCCATCACCCAGACTATTGTAGCACAGGCGATAAATGGCAAATTGCTTGAGGACGCTTGATACGCACCGTCAGCGTCTCAAGAACCCGAAAATAATGGTTCATCGAGCTCGATTCTAAAAATGCCACGGTAGCGTCAATGCCCACGGCAACATCAATATTTTCGGCTCCCGTCGCTATGACCAGCATCGTCGAATCCGGCAGCAAAGGTGTCACAAAGACGCCACCCTGGACCAATTTTTGAATCTGATCAATCTCGAGCACCCCACTATTGCCAAAAAGTCGATGCCAAGCCGCATAGCCCGCCGTACCGACCACCACGCTAAAAGGTGGAAAAAAACCCACGCTGGTAAGCTCCGTGACAGCCTTGACCACGTCTCGGTATCCTGAATCGGGTTCTTGCCAACCTTCGGTCGATAAATTTTGGCGCCCGTTCACGGACGTCAGCCCGTCAATGTGTATCGATTGATTCCCATAGAGAATCAATTCATCTTCAGCGGTGGCCAAGAAACTGGCAGCAGCCTCCGCCATCGACCAGTCTACGGGAATCCCTTCACGATGGGAGGACTCCAGATCTCGCCAAAACAAGACAAAGTCTTTGTGCAATAACGGGATTTTCTGGTACACCCGGCCGGAGAACGCCACGGGGTCATCATGTTGACCCACCATATCCACCTGCCCCCGCTCGCGACCCGGATAGCGATCCGTAGGGATTACTTGTACCGCGCTACCAAGGGGCCCGTATAGAGAGAGAAAACGACGACAAACAACTTGCCGTTTGATAATACCTTGTACCGCATGATCCAATTCAGCCCACTGAATTGGGTCGAGGGGTGCGTCCTCCCGCAACAAAAAATCCATCAGTCTAAGTCCCTCCCAAACCCCGGTATTCATCGCGTAGTGGCCCAACCGTCCATCCGTCTTTCTCTGATCGCAGCGAGTTTTGATAGTCTTCATGGGCCACAATCCGGTCCAACAACGGCAAGATCTCTGGATGGGTGTCGGTGGCCCAGCGACGCACCGCCCTATAGCGCTCTAGTTCTCGTGCTTCGTCGCTCTCCAATGGGTTAAGGCCGTGGCCTAGGAACAATCTCCCGAGTGGCGGCACGACCCCGATATGAGCCAGTTGCTCCGCGACCCACCCCAGGTGTCTCATTTCGTCGACCGCACGGTCCTCCTCATCCATACCAACATGCCGCTGATGGTGTTTAATAAACGACTCCATCAAGTGGGTCAACACGGCCTGATATTCGATACCCACGAGGGTTTCAAGCTGAACGGCTACATTGGCCACGTCCTCCCCCGGGTGTTGGTCGCCCCAGGGCTCCCCCTGCTGTTGGTCTAACCACTCCGTGAATTGCCGATAATGATCCTTTTCGTCGATCACAATGCGCGCCAGCAGATGCTGGATTTTCGAGTCGGAAATTGTCGCCATGTGGTCTTCATATTGTTGGATGGCATCGATCTCTGCCTGTATGTCCTGTTCCATCGCATCGCGCATACTCGTCGCCGAACGCATCACAGGAGTCGTCAAATCCGGGATTCCCCCTAAGGCCACCACGCTATGGGACAACCACTTTAAATGCCGCATCTCATCGCGGGCTATCTGTTCAATCTGAGGGCCATACTGGTGTGCGACTGTCCACGCCTGGGTGAGATAATGCACGATGGCATCATGTTCACCGCAAATATCTTGATTCAAAAGACGGGTATACACTATTCGATCTAAACCCACGAGGAGCCATGCCTCCCAATAACCCACGGTGTTCCGGGAATTATTTCCTGGAAAATGTCTTACATGCTGTCTCCTGGCAACTTTCGGCGGGGGTTTCCCCGATTTGACTGACGATCATGGCCGTATCGCGGGAATCCACCGATTCAGGATACTGGCTTGAAGCCTGGTCGGTCGTAATGAGGATACTTTCCGCATGACAAAAATTTTCTTGAGCCCAAAAATAACAGTTATCCACGGTACAACGCACCGATACCTGAGGCATCACGTAATTCCTCCCACACATCCAATTTTTAATCCATGTCTCTGGTGTTTAGAGTCTCCAAATCCATCTCGGGCATACAAAAAGTGCCGCACGTCAGACGCACGGCAGCAAATTTTTAGGGGTATGCGGATTTTATGATGGATCCCGCCATTTACACGGTGTTCATCATGGTGGTGCCAATGCGGATTTTGTGATGGATCGAATCGGACCGTCACGTGAAGGCAAAACCGGATTATGTGATTGATCGGAACGATCGTGTGAGGAGGTTCTCCTTCCGGTCAGCCCGCAAAGACGAGTATTGATGTATTCTGGAACCGGAACTCTTAAGGCGCTAAAGGGCCGGATCGTATTATCAGGTC
>JAKADJ010000003.1 GCA_021820645.1 Bacillota bacterium | reverse complement strand
CCACCCAGGTCACAACATTAACGTTCACCAGGGGCGTGCGCGTGCGAAGCCAATCCGCCACAGGGCGTGATGGCACAATGATTACGAGTGGCTTTAGGGGGTCTCGGCGGTGGCGCATGAGGTGCTTGAAGTCGGCTAACAAATCTGGACCAGCGCCCGAGCGAATTTGGATAATAGGCATAAGGGACCCCTCCTGCATCAAACATTCGACAGGAACTGAAATATTCCCTGCTCCCAGCATGGTAGGGAACACATCGAATCGAGGGATGATGGCATGATTAAACTAATTGCTTGTGATCTCGACGGTACTTTACTCGACTCCGACGCCCGGTTACGCCAGGCTTCATCGACATTGCTTCGACGCCTCTGGAAAGACGGCATCATTGTCGCCCTTGCCACCGGCCGGAGTTGGCGAACAGCATTAAAATTTCAGCAACAACTGGGCATTACAGGACCCATTATTGCCCATAACGGAGGATACGTCTTTGACCCCCGCGAATCCTATGACACGTACCGCCGAGACGTACCGATTGCCACCGCAAGACGCATGCTAGACTGGGCCACCGCACATCAAACCATGTTACGGTGTTATCTCGGTTATAGGCACCCTGTGATCTTTAACTTCTTTGACGATTGCCACCGGACTCAGTTTTTACGGGCCGAGGATGTCGTCCTGAGTCGAGATGCCCAAAACCTCACCGTGAATCCTTTGGAAATTTTCTTATTCGGCACCCATCAGATTGCTCCATTTATCGAGGAGTTCGGTATGCGCGGCCGAGACTATGAGCTCGTGGTCTTCAGCCATGACAACCATCAGGAAATCAATATCTGCGCTCCCGATGTAGATAAGGTTGACGCCCTGCAATTCTTATGCCATACGCTCCGCATTAGCCGTGACTCGGTTATGGCACTCGGCGATGGGCTCAATGATGTACAAATGCTGGCCTGGGCAGGCACCGCGGTCGCCATCGGCGACGGAGCCCCCGAATGTCGCATCAATCCGCGCTATGTTACCGCGCTGGGATCACCTGATCCTGTTGCCGAAGCCCTGCTGTGGGCAATGGATGAAGGGCTCTTCTCTACTCTAAGCCTCGAGCAACGAGTGGATTAAGGCGAATGCTTCATCGCTCTCCAATCGGCGTAACATCTCTTCGATATCATAGGACAGAACTCGGTCTTGGTCCCAAGTGGGTATTTGTTGCCGAACAAAGTCGTAGATTTGGCGACTCCGCGGTGACAACAACGCGGGGCCTAACAAATCGGCCGCTTGCGTCGCACAAAGAATTTCGATGGCCAAGACGGTTCGCATATTCTCCAGCACCTGTAGCGCCTTGCGCCCAGCCGTAGTTCCCATAGACACGTGGTCTTCCTGGTTAGCCGACGTGGGGATCGAATCCACACTCGAGGGGTGCGCCAACACTTTATTTTCCGACACCAGGCTAGCCGCCGTATATTGCGCAATCATCAGTCCGGAATTTATTCCTCCCTGTTCCACCAAGAATGCTGGCAATCCGGACAAGGCCGGGTTAACCATTCGTTCAATGCGTCGTTCACTAATATTGGCCCACTCGGCGAGGACGATGGCAAGATAATCGAGGACGAGGGCGACAGGTTGTCCGTGAAAGTTTCCCGCCGAGATTGCGCTATCCAAACTTTCAAAGAGTAGAGGGTTATCGGTCACACTATTCAATTCCCGACCCACCACCGAAGCAATATGCGCTAAACCATCCCGACTCGCACCATGGACTTGAGGCATACAGCGGATGGAATATGCATCTTGAACCCGGAGATCTCCGGCGATCGTGGTTAATTGGCTTCCTTGAAGCATATGCCGTAAATTGGCAGCGGATCGAGCGTGGCCCGGATGCGGTCTTACCTTTGCCACCGCGTCCGAAAAAGCTCCGGGGATCCCTCTTAACACTTCTGTCGTCATCGCTCCCACAGCATCCGCCCAATTGGCCAAAAACTCTGCACGATGCACCCCTAAGGCGCCCATCGCGGTCATGGCCTGGGTTCCATTGATGAGCGCCAAGCCCTCTTTCGCGTCCAATCGGATCGGGGTGATGCCTGCCGCGGCCAGCGCTTGTCCTCCCGGCATCCGGTGCTCGCCCCACCAGGCTTCGCCTTCCCCGACCAACACCAGCGCCAAATGGGCGAGTGGGGCTAAGTCTCCACTCGCCCCCACCGAACCTTGTGACGGAATGACTGGCGTGACCCCCTGATTAAGCAACAGAATGAGTGCTTCCACCACTTCCCTACGTACCCCGGAATAACCTTGCACGAGGGCATTAGCACGCAACAATACCATCGCCCGACTAATCGCGGGATCAAATGGAGCACCTACTCCGGCAGCATGGCTTCTTAGCAAATTTAATTGGAGAGTTTGGCGAGATTCTTGCGGAATGACGACGTCACTGAATCGACCGAAACCCGTGGTCACCCCATAAACCACGCGCTCTTCACTAAGATAACGTTCTACCATACGACGGGAGGTCGCCATTTTGGTGGCGACCTCCGGGTCTAAGGCAACAGGTTTTTTTCTCACCGCTACTTGGTACACCAATTCCGGCGTCATGGAACGGCCATCAATGCGGATCGGGTGCTGACTCATCACGATTCCTCCTCATCATGGATGCTCTAATGGCAAAATCAGCGAAACCGAACGGACCTGTGCGGTGAGATGCCCCTCGCGGGCTCTTTCAACATCTTGAATGGTGATAGAATTCAGCACGTCCAGGTAGCTCAGCAGATCGATCTGGCGAAAGTACATACTGTTAAAGACGTACCCAAGATCCTCCGGAGATTGAAAGAGCCCGATCATTTCTCCCATCTCTTTTTGCTTAAGCCGCGCTAAATCTTCGGATCTCAAGGTTGCTTCGGGTAATCGCTGTTCGAGTTCTCGTTGGAGTAAATCAGGGTCCAAAGTCTCGCCGCCGACCGCACTCATGCCATACGTGATGCCCCCACTATAACGCGCCTGAAACCGATCGTTAATCAGTCCCTGCTGATAGAGTTCAGCGTAGACCCTACTGCTCTTGCCCAGGAGCATTTGCCACATCAATCCCATCACGATCTCGTGACGCAGCAGATCCTGGCCCTGCTTCCCTACGGCGTTGTCCTTAAATCCCATCATAAACAGGGGCGCAGCCACGGGCATCCGTTGTTCCACCCGCGGTTTTTTGATCTCTAACGGTTCGTCTGGGAAGATCCGAGTAATCTCCGCCTGGTTCCCGAATCCTTTAGCCTCTTGGTTGCGCCGTACCTGTGCGAAGATGGCCTCCGGATCCACGTCTCCGGTAACAAAAACCACCATATTACTCGGATGATAAAACGTTTGGTAGCACTGGTAGAGCATTTCCGGTGTAATGGTTCGGATGGATTCCACCGATCCCGCAATATCAAGCCGTACCGGATGGTGGGAATACAGGGCCTCCATCAAGTTCGAGTGTAAGCGATCCCCAGGCATGTCAAGATACATCCGAATCTCCTGCTCAATAATTCCTTTTTCTTTTTCGACGTTTTCCGTGGTGAAATACGGCCGTTGGACAAAGTCTAAGAGAATCTCCAAATTTTGTTGGACGTGTCCTGTAGTGGAAAATAAAAAGGTCGTCGAGGTGTAATCGGTGTACGCATTAGAGGAGGCGCCTAGCGCTGCGAAATCATTAAATACATCCCCTCCGTCTTCTTTTTCGAACATCTTATGTTCTAAAAAATGGGCTATGCCATCAGGCACATCGGTGACTCCGGTTGATCCGGGCACCACGAAGGTATTGTCAATGGACCCATAATGGGTCGCGAACGTCCCAAACACTTTCTTCATCCCCGGGCGTTTCACCACACAAATTGTTAGGCCCGACGCTAGCCGTTCCGTGTATAGTGTCTCGCCGATGACGGCATTGGAACGCTTATCCATCGCTATCCCTCCCACTGCCATCGGTCGTCAAAAAGAATGTCGTGTCAAGTTGAATCCCTTCAGCAACCGCGCGAATATCCGAAACCGAAACCTCCGATAAGGCCTTGATGAGCTGGTCACCGGTCAATCCTCCACCTAATAATATCTTTTCCATTTGCCGTCCAATGAGCTGACTCGCGGAATCCTCTTCCGATAAGATATCGTTGCGAAACGCCTCGAGGGTGTATTGTAACTCTTGGCCCGAAATTTCCCCTTCAACCATCGCCTCCAATTGCTCCGCCACGATGCGTTTGGTGGCTTGGTAGTCCTCGAATTCGATCCCTGCGCCGATCACCATGAGACTCAAGGCGGCATCGATCCGTGCATACGCATAATAGGCAAGACTCGCCTTTTCCCGCACGTTAACGAAAAGTTTGGAGTGAGGGAATCCCCCAAGCACGCCGGCATACATCATCAGGGCGGGGTACTGTGGACTCGTCAAGGTGTGTCCCGTAGCATAGCCCCAGTTCACTTTACCCTGGCTTACCGGTTGTTCTTCGATGACTTCGTGGTTGTGATGCCGAGGCGTATAAGGCTCAATCGCTCCCAGCGGATGACGCCCACGGGACCACCCCTGCTTCACGTACGACTCAATCGTGGCCGGATCCACATCTCCCACCACTAAGAGCACAAACGGACTCTGATCCCGAACCTTTTCGTAATACTGATACAGGCGAGAGGCGTCAATGGCATCTAGGTCGGAGACGCGGCCGAGCTTACGCAGGCCAAAGGCGCGGCCGTCCGCCATGGTCTCCAGTAGACGATGCATCGCATATTGGTTCTTGTCGTTAATCAAGCCACGAATTTGGCGTCGCAACAATTCTTTTTCTTGTTCGACATACTGCTCCGCAAACTGATTTTTAGAAGGGGTCAATGGATGGTTCAAAATTTCTTCTAAGAATGCCAACCCAGCGTGCAAGGTGTCCGGAGTTCCTGGCAAGTACTGTCCATGTACAATATCCAACGACACCGAAATCAATTGCTTATCGGCGATTTTCCCCACGTCTGCGCGGAAGGAGGCCCCGTAAAGCGTCTCTAATTGCTTTTCAATGGCCATGGAATCGGGCCAACGCAGAGTGCCCCGCTTGAGGAGATGAGGCAACAAAGCCCCTTGGGCGGCTGTACTCGGCGTGAGATCGTTAACCCAGAACGCTTGCAACGAAATCGTCTTAAAGCGCTTAGTGGGGTATACGTACCAACCTACCCCATTGTGAAAATTTCCTACAAAACCCGCCTCCGTTTGGATCGGGTGCTTCACCAAACATCAACCCCTTTGTCGTTGTTCCATGGGGAGATCATAACCCCAAACCGCCACCTTTACTCACCCGTGGGGTTGAAGTTGAGATTAAGAGATCGCGGCGTCGCCGCCCCCTCGAACAATTCTCAAAAGCTCTTCCGCTAGGAGCGTCTCTTTTTCCATCAATGTAATGGCCAGCCGGTTCAGCGTGGCGCGTCGCGAGACCAGGAGGTCTTTGGCGCGCTTATATTGCTGCATCACAATTTCTTGAACCTCACGGTCAATCGCCGACGCTACTTCCTCGCCATAATCGCGTTCTCTAGTGATATCGCGGCCTAAGAAGACCTGGTCTTGCCGTTGACCATAGGTCATGGGCCCGAGGGATTCCGACATCCCGTATTCTGTAATCATCTGGCGCACCATCGCCGTGGACTTTTCCAGATCGTTTTGGGCGCCGGTAGAAATTTGGCCAAACACCAGTTCTTCCGCCGCACGTCCTCCCAAGGCCATCGCGACTTGATCTAAAATCTGAGACTTAGTTACCAAATATCGATCCTCCGTTGGCAATGGCAACGTATACCCCATAGCCATTCCGCGAGGAATGATCGTCACTTTATGGATCGGGTCCCCATGAGGCACCAGCATTCCCACCAAGGTATGGCCCGATTCATGAAACGCTACAGACTTCTTTTCTTTCTCATTAATGACCCGTGTCTTTTTCTGAGGTCCTGCCATAACGCGTTCTGCCGCTTCTTCGAAATGCCAAAACTGAATCGTTCGTTCATGATTACGGGCCGCCAATAAGGCAGCTTCATTACAAAGATTGGCCAAATCGGCCCCGGTGTATCCTGGAGTTCGCTTCGCCACGGTCACCAGATCAACATCGTCACCCAACGGCTTACCCCGGGTATGCACTTTTAATATCGCTTCGCGCCCTTTAACATCGGGACGATGCACAATGATTTGACGATCAAAGCGACCCGGGCGCAACAGAGCCGGATCCAAAACATCCGGGCGGTTAGTCGCAGCGATGATGATAATGCCCTCATTCATGCCGAATCCGTCCATCTCGACCAGCAGTTGGTTTAGTGTCTGTTCGCGCTCGTCGTGCCCACCACCATATCCGGCACCTCGCATCCTGCCAACTGCGTCAATCTCGTCAATAAACACAATACAGGGAGCGTTCTTCTTGGCTTGATCGAATAGGTCGCGAACTCGCGAAGCCCCTACCCCCACAAACATCTCAACGAAATCCGAGCCACTATCCGAAAAGAATGGCACTCCGGCTTCACCAGCAACCGCCCGCGCCAATAGTGTTTTTCCAGTCCCCGGGGCGCCCGACAGCAACACGCCTTTTGGGATCCTGGCTCCGAGTTCCATATATTTCTTCGGATAGCGTAGAAAATCTACAACTTCCGCGAGTTCTTGCTTTTCTTCTTCGACTCCAGCGACATCCTCAAAAGTGACACGGCGACCCGCATCGGTATGTAAACGAGCCCGCGAGCGACCAAATTGCATGACACGATTGCCGCCGCCCTGAGACTGGTTCAAGAATAGATAGAGCATAAACACAATGACCAATACGGGGAGAAGATTCCCTAAGAGACTCAGCCAAAACGATGTGGTCGCCGGACGCATAATGGTTACCGACACGTGGTGACTTGCCAGTTGATTGGCTAATGTCGCAGTACCTTCTGTGGCGTAGGTCGTCTCAAATTTTTTGCCATTGGTTGTGGTGGCATAGACCACATGACTTTGAGAATCTAAACGCGCCGATGAGATTTGCCCACTATTAGCTAGTGTGAGCATTTGGCTATAGGATTCATGGGTGACGGATGTCGTGTGATTACTCGTAAGTTCCCAGAGGGTCACAATAAAGAGGACTGACAAAATGATGGTGAGGGCTCCACGGACCCAACGATTTGTCACTGAAGAGCCTCCTTCCCTGCCACGGTTCAAGACGTTTGCTATTATATCACATTATGATCGAGGATCTGATGTCACGCTAGTCCCCATTAAAATGAGGGATCCAACGAATCCAGTAGGACTCAGAACCCACTTCAGGCTTGGCGTCTTCACTGAGTGCCAACCCAACCACCGCAAGAATCGGAGCCCCCTCGCCTGAGCCCCCCGTAATAATAGGCCATCGATGCCGCCACGGTCGAGGAATTTTCGAATCCACGAAGAGGTCTTGAAGTTTCTTGGTGCCGTTCAGCCCAATAGGCCGCATGGCATCCCCAGCCCGCCAGCCCCTTACGGCCACTGTTGGCCAGCGCGCCGCATTAATGCGCGACGTTCTCTCGCCGGGGCCCGCGACCTGGGGCTCAGATGCCCTAGTCATGATTAGTTGAGTGCCCCTGAAATCTATGACTTCTCCCTCTGGCAGCGGCGTAATGTCCGCACCTTGAAACCCGGTATGGCCAGACGTTTTAGACGGTAACACTAATTCAATCCGATCAGGGTGATGACGAACCATCACGCCTCGGGGCCAGGTAACATCTGACTGCAGGGCTTGGTCCAAATGGGGCTTAGACAGTCGCAGATTGTGAAGCATTCCATATTGACTAAAAATGGCCAGCAGTCGCGACTTCGGACACGCCCGAAGCTCCGCGGGAAGCACCACCACAGGATGATTCAAGTCGATTCCCTGATCATTTAAGAAGTCTTTGACCCATTGCGACATTTCCTCGGAGGTATCGCGGGCCTGATCCGCAAGCCGCGTTAACGCCAGATCAACCCGCGGGTTGACTTGGGTCGCCAACAACGGCAGAATGTCGTGCCGAATTCGGTTCCTTAATATCGCGCGGTCCGTATTGGTCGAGTCCTCCAACCACGGAATCCTATTGTCTTCAAGATATCGATGCAAGGTATCACGTCGAATCTCCAGCAATGGCCGTACCACACGCCCTTGAATCGGGCGCATGCCGCCCAGACCCGCAATACCCGTCCCCACCAAAATGCGCATCAAAATGGTTTCCACTTGGTCGTCGTAGTGATGGGCAACAACAATTTGTGACGAGGATCCCCATCTTTCGGCCACCCGATGGAGGGCGGCATAGCGCAGACGCCGCGCCGCCATCTCCACCGATTCTCCGGGATCCGGATTGACGGTCATAGTTACGACCTCGGTCTCCAATCCCCAGTGCGCCCGAATCATCCCAACCACCCAAGTGGCATCATCTCGGGACTCAGGGCGCAGCCCATGATCCACATGCACAGGGTGCAGGAAAGGTCTCCTTGATGGCCCCATCGCGAACAAGAGTCCCATGAGGGCCATAGAATCGGCCCCGCCACTCACTCCCACCACCAATGGCGTGTCGAAATCCCAAAATTTAGATACTGTCGGCAAGAAGATTTTCTCGAGCGTATGCGTGATGACCTTCCCCTTCTTGCCTTAGTGTACCAAATGTGCGTGAGATTTCTCCTTGCGCCGGATCGGCGTCGGAGTAATTCGCTTCCATTCATGAACCGTTCCGTTGCCCCGCCCGGCTTCCGCTTGTCGAGTCCGGCTTCCGGGAGCTAGAACTTCTATCACCATCACCGCAGCATCATCCCGTCCATCTTCGGCTCCCCCTAACATAAAGCTGAGGATGGTTTCTGCCATGAGTTTCGGATCCTCAATCGGGAGATCGCTGAGAAATCCACGAAGTCGATCCTCACCGCCGTCTAACGGCGGTCCATCGATGACGCCATCGGTGACCAACACGATCACATCAGCGGGTTCGATGGCCCGATAAATGGGTTCAATGTGCACCTCATGAAGAATCCCGACCGGGAGGGAATGCGCACGGACCACATCCACCCTGTGACCCCGGCGAATAAAGGTCGGTGCCGCCGCCACTTTAACGAGTTCCGCTCCCCTTGCCTGACGATCAAGCAGCACCAGGTCCAAGGTCGCAAAGTGATCATCGACCGATCGCAAAAGGAGCGTCGTGTTGACCGCACGCACCGACATGGCCTGTGAAAATCCGGCCAACAGAAGTTGTTCGAGCAAAGACATGGCAGTGCCACTCTCCCATGCCGCTCGAGGCCCTACTCCCATCCCGTCGGATAGTCCCAATATCACTTGGGATTCAGTGATTTCTCGAACCAAGTCAGCATCTCCGGTCACCACGCCCCCACGCCGCGGGCGCTTGGCGATCCCAACCCGGTAATCGAGCATTGCGGTCGTCGATTTAGGCTTCTGGCGTGGATTCTCGATGACCGGTTCATGGGCCATGTCCCGAATCAGGTTGGCTACCCCCGACAACTGCAATTCCGCCAGTGCTCGGCTTTCACGAACTCGGAGCGCCATCCGCGCGTGCTCCCGTTCTTTATTCAACCCTAAATTAGCCGCATGGACCACGGCATCGGGCTTAATGCAACGTCGCCTTAAATCGTGGGGCATATGCGCCGGAGTTAAAATCTCCCCCTCACCCCGCGCGGTCAGATCTAACATGGCTCGATACGACCGATAAAAATCGTCCTCCCAGCATGCCCGATATAGTGAACACTTTTTGCACACCGGCTCCACCACCGCGTCGACCAGATTAGGTTCGTGATGGACTGGCTCTTCTTCAATCCTAAAGGCTCGAGCCATTTCTCCCATCACGTCGGCAATTTGTTCGAGTCGGCTCACCATGGAATCTTTCGTCTCGCCAGCGACCATGGCATCGGCCCATTCTGTGGCCAACGTGATTAAAGACGCTGGGACTAACTGTAAGGCCCCTGCGGCAATGGCCAGCGACAACCAAAACTCCGTAAGGTGGACCGGTATCCGAATGACAATTGCGTAAAGGACAAAACCTGCCACCAGTCCCAAAGAAGCGAGCCGCCAAGACCGAGTGCCCAGCCAGCCCGCCAAAAAGCCCGCTGCGACCAAAATGCCAATTCCACCATTCGGATCCGATCCCCGGATCGCAAGCGTGAAGCCTAACGTAGCCCCGGCAACAGCGCCCCCGGCCGCTCCACTCATTACGGCCGCGGCGAGAATCAAAAGCCCCCCCAAAATTACGCTGGGGAGAACAGGGCCAAGCACCCACCCTTCCAGTCCCGCGATGAGGCTGCCTAACGCCGCTAACCCGAGGAGCAGGGTACTTTCTCCACCCAATCCTTGAGATATTTTTGATATTTCCCGTTCTGTAGCCCAATAGAGAAGCACTGCTCCAGAGGCCACCAAAAGCGCCACAATGACCCGCATCGGACTATAGGTCTGTCCTATCCAATACACACTAAGACTCCCCAGTACCACGAGCGCCCATCGCGTCGATGAAGCCCGGGTTAGTCGCCATGGTACGGGGATCAAGAAAATCAAGAGCCCCAGGCATAAGGCTGGCATCCACCCAATTGCCGTAAGCGTCCCGGCCAACCCACCGATCGCCATCGCGCCGAATAAAGCCCGCCATCGTGGCCACGCCACGATGAGTAAGACCCATAGAAACGGAGCCGCGTGATGATAAATTAGAGCCTGTCCCACCACAAAGCTCACGAGAGCCACCGCGATACGCAAAGGCCATAAACGCCGTCGAGTGCCCCATCGAGACGTTGTTGAGATGTTTTGCAACGGTACGGTTTCTCCCGCCATGACTATCCCTCCTGGCTACTTAAGTAGCACTTTAGTGCCCGAGGGGAGACTAATTGTGTTAAAGATTGCGGAACATAACCAAGGATTTATCGACATAGAGCGCAGAAAACCAAGACGCTCCCCGCTGTCCTAGGGGCCGGTGCGAAGGATGAATCGGGAGCTACATAAGGTAGAAACACGACTAGTGGTATCCATGGGCCGTTCCTGGCAACGCAGTGAGGTGGCTGGCTTTCGTGAGATAATTTGGAGCTTCGAGGCGAGAAAACTTGGCATATTCGTCTACTGTCGTGAAAATTCATCGATAAGGCCAGCTACTCATCCCCCATAACCCCACCGTCATGATCGCTAAGACCAGGTGCATCCATAACACTCGCCCAGTGAATCCAGCCCGTGGCTTACCATGATGTAAAATAAGACCCAATGTGGTCACCACAGCACCCAGAATCAGGGACGTCAAAAATAGTTCATAGTGCCACGCAGCTATCCTGGGCCTCCACACACTCTGATCGAGTTGCCAAAAATACCACATGAACAGAAAAAATATCCAAAACAGCACGACCCAGGCAAGATGAATCCCCGCCCATAAGACAGATCGTTGCCGACGGCGAAACCGTTGGAATACAATAAGGCCGAACCCGATAGCCCCGATGGCAAAGAACCCTTGAGCGAAAAACAATACCCGCATCTCGGCCAAGAAGAGATGCGCTGCCGAGTGATACACGTGGACGTGGAACATACCGAACGCCCCTTAGTGACCTGTTAGCTCTTCGACAAGTTGCCGTAAATAGGTGAGAAATTCGGAACGCAGATCGGGACGCGATAACGCGACTTCCACGGTGGCTTTGACAAAGCCGAGTTTTTCCCCCACGTCATAGCGTTTCCCCTTGAACGGCACGGCAATCAATCCGCCATCGGCAGCCAAGATATCTAGGGCATCGGTGAGTTGAATTTCACCGCCGGTGCCCGGTGCCAGGTCCTCTAAGGCAGAAAATACCGCAGGATCCAAGACGTACCGCCCCATTACAGCCAAGGCCTCGTCAGGCACTTGATCGGCACTCGGCTTTTCCACCATATGACTCACGCGATAGGTGCCATCGCTTTTCCATTCGCCAAAGGCAATGCCGTATCGACTAGCCTCCTCGCGAGGAACCTGCTGCACCGCCACCACACTGTGCCCCGGACGCCATTGAGCCGTTAATTGAGATAAGACGGGGGGATCTCCCACCATAACGTCATCTCCCAACAATACAGCAAACGGATTGTCACCAATATGACGGCGCGCTGCCAATACGGCATGGCCGAGACCCTTGGGCTCTTTTTGTCGGATAAAGTGTAGATCGGTCAGTTGACTGACCGCTTGCACCACCTCAAGCAGATCGGTTTTGCCACGTTCTCTGAGGAACTCTTCGAGCTCTGGTGCACGGTCGAAGTGATCCTCAATACTGCCCTTATCGCGCCCGATGACGACCAACAGATCCTCGATTCCTGATGCAACCGCCTCTTCCACAATAAGTTGAATGGTCGGCGTGTCGATTAAAGGCAACATCTCTTTGGGCTGTGCTTTTGTTGCCGGTAGGAATCTAGTTCCCAATCCAGCAGCCGGAATTACCGCTTTGCGAATCGTCATGCAAACCCTCCTAAAAATTGCGTGGTGAATTACAGCAAGTGGTCATGCTGCGCTTCTTTCAAGGCCTGGACCACCTTACGAACATCTTGACTTCGTTCCGGTGAGAGAATCAGCACCGCATCACGCGTCGCCACCACGAGCAAATTTTGGACGCCAATAAAGGACACCACGGGCCCCTCGCTAATCGCCGTGACATTTTGACTTTCCACGAAAATGGCATGCCCTTTTGCCGCATTCTGCTCGTCATTTCTGGGCAGATGGCGTGCGAGTGCCGCGAAGGTCCCTACATCATCCCAACCAATGTCTGCCGGCAGCACAAATACCTCCTCGGCATGTTCCATGATTCCATGATCAATGGAGACTTGGGGCAACTCGGGAAAAATCACCTCAAGCTGATCCGGTTCTGCCACCAACGCGACAAGACCCCGGAATAACTCCGGCAAATATCGGGCTACCGAATCCATCAGTTCGTTGACGCCAAAGACAAACATCCCCGAATTCCATAAGTGCTGACCGGTCTGCATCATAGCTTCAGCAACCTCTAAGGGAGGTTTTTCAATAAATCTGCGCACAGTGAGGATCCCATCAACAGAGGTCGGGCCATCAGGCTCTATATACCCGTAACCGGTTTCCGCATGAGTTGGGACGATGCCGAAGGTGTAAAAGCCCCCTTGCTCCTCGCACATCTCCATGGCCCGGCTGGCCAGTCGACGAAAGGTCTTTTCTTGCTGAATCATATGGTCCGAGGGTAGTACTAGCATGGTTCCTGACGGGTCCAACTGCTGAATCTGAGCGGCTGCCCAGGCAATAGAAGGCGCCGTGTTGCGCCCCACGGGCTCCCCGAGAATATGCGAGGCCGGCACGTCAGGTAAATTTGCTTTGACCTTACTAACATAATCGAACCCTGTGACAACAAACGTGTGGTCGGGATCGATTAAGGGGCGCACCCGATCGCGCGTACTCCGAATCATGCTATGTTCGCCCATCAACGTTAAAAATTGCTTTGGATGCATCATCCGTGACAACGGCCAAAATCGTTCGCCGCGTCCCCCAGCCAAGATCACCAACCATCGCGCCATGGGCAGCTTAACTCCTCACCTGTTGCCTCTATTATAAATAGCCTCAGCGGCCTCCACTCCAGACGAAACCTGCCGACCCTGGTCGGCCATACCGCGTCTTAAGGCCACCAATAACTCTATCATATTGGATAATCGGGCTCCGTGGCCCATAACCCCAATTCGCCATATCTTACCAGATAGACTGTGTAAGCCTCCGGCAATTTCAATGTGGTCTTGCTCCAACAGATGCTGGCGCAACCGCATGTCATCGACTCCATCAGGAATTTTTACCGTCGTCACGGACGGCAATCGGATCGATGGATCCACCAAGAGTTCCATCCCCATCGCCTCAAGTCCTGCCCATAACGCGCCGGCAACTTGGCGATGGCGCGTGTACCGTGCATCGAGGCCTTCTCTCAGCACCAGGCGTAAAGCCTCATAAAGGCCGTATAACATCGATATCGGAGCCGTATGATGATAAACCCGTTTATTCCCCCAATATTGGCGAAACGCATTGAGGTCAAGATACCAACTAGGAACCGAAGCTCTTCGGCTATCCAGCCGATCCAAAGCACGATCGGATGCCGTGAACGGGCTCAGTCCAGGCGGTGCCGACAAACATTTTTGGGTGCCAGAAAACACCACATCGAACCCGTTGCGATCCACATCGACAGGCATGCCCCCTAACGCCGTGACGGCGTCCACCAAAAGTAGCGCTCCCCGATCGTGAACCAGTTCGGCCCAGCCCGCCAATGGCTGGAGTACCCCGGTCGATGTTTCCGCCATGACCACGGCGACTAGACGTGTCTTAGGATGATGGTCGAGGAGATGTTGCAAATCGCCGATCGTGGCAGCCTCTCCCATCGGCACTTCAAGACACACCACATGACCACCAACTTTTTCGACCGCTTCCACAATACGGCGTCCAAACACCCCTGCCACCACTACGATGACCGTATCTCCTGGTTCGACAAAATTCACGATGGCCGTTTCCATGCCCGCGCTACCTGTTCCTGATACCGGTAGGGTTAATCGATTGCTGGTGCCAAACACTTGTCGCAACATGGATTGAATATGATCCACGATGGCCAGGAATTGGGGATCCATATGTCCCACGACAGGCTCGGAAAGCGCACGGCGGACCGAGTAAGGGACCGGGGAGGGCCCCGGTCCTAATAAAAGTCGTGGTTGGATATCTAATGCTTCCACAAACCGTCCCCCTATGCATCACACAATAATTTAGTAGCATCACCGTACCATTGGACCTTAGTTATTGCAACAAAATGAGCCATTATGCCGACTTCAACCGAATTTTGAGATATGAAAGTATTGGGTAGGTGGATGATGGTGTGCTGCGAAGGCGCACGGCGTGGGAACAGGCCGTGGCCGAACTATGCGAGAGATGAGGGGCGGCTCCTCGACATCGCCTTGCAGGGAAAGATTTCAAACCACCGTCAGCGGCTAGGCTCACAATCGCTGGTCGTGAGCGTGACGCGGTGTCGAAAGGATAGAGACGTCATCGAAACCGAGACCAGGGATTTTGCCCGCATGGTCAATCCAATTGTGCGGGGCTGGATGCAGTATTACGGCCGGTGTTACCCATCAGCCCTGTATTCAGTCCTCCGCCATCTGGATCGCATGTTGGTGCGCGGGGTGGAATGGAAGGACAAGAAATGGCGCGTCCATACGCGTCGGACCGAGCATTGGCTTGCCCCTGTCAGGCATCGTGACCCAGGCTTGTTCGTACCCTGGCAACACGGACGACTCCCGGTAGCGGGTCGGTACGGGAGCCGGATGAGCTGAGAGGTTCACGTCCGGTTCTGGGAGAACCTCGAGGTGCGATTCCCCGGGCCTTCTCGCCTGATGAATCGAATCGGACCGTCACGTGAATGCCAACCGGATTATGTGATTGATGGGAACGGTCGTGTGAGGCGAGTCTCCGTCCGGTCATCCCGCACAGAGTAGTATTGATGTATTCTGGAACCGGGACTATTACGGTGCTCAAGGGCCGTTTAACGCAGGAACAGCGACATTTTAGTTGGTAGGATAACGGGAATACCTCTGGAGGGATGCTCATGTTTTCACATCGAATCCACGATGATATCTATCTGAAATTGTTAGAGCCTAATGATGCGGACGACTTATTCGATATAACGGATGGCTGCAGAAAATACTTGAGAGAATGGTTACCTTGGGTCGATGGAAGAACAAAATCAGTAGATGACTCGAAATCATTTATTGAGATCAGCATGAATCAATACGCTTCTAACAATGGGTTCCAGGCCGGGATATGGTTCCACAACCAATTGGTTGGTTGCATTGGCTTCCATGCAATTGATTGGTCTAATCGTAGGACAAGCATTGGATATTGGCTTGCAGAAGGCTTTCAGGGTCATGGAATCATGACTCAGGCGACTCAGGCACTGGTGGATATAGCTTTCAAGGAATACAAACTCAATCGAGTGGAGATTTTAGCGGCTGAACAAAACCACAAGAGCAGAGCCATACCAGAACGATTAGGTTTCATAGCGGAAGGGTGTTTGCCTGAGTATGAATGGTTGTATGACCATTTCGTTGACCATATAGTGTATGGCATGTTGGCATCAAACTGGGACCTCACGAGCCGCCGGTCGTAATCGCCCACTGCCAATAAAGGCCTGATGTGGGTCCTGTCGCGTGGCCTTAATCCAGCCCGGTAAGGTACGCGACGGGATCCCCAACTCGCCGGCGATCTGCGCCACGGGTTTGTTCGATTCAGTGGCTACCCGGACCGCCTGTACCTTACACTCGGTATCGTATTGTTTGCTCATGGTCAATAATGAGAATCTCGGGGCCCCACGTAGGTCTCGACGCTCCCGCTGTCCCTACGTGACTTCCGCGAAGCGGTCGTTTATGCTTAGACGGAGATTTATATTATTCGGAAGCTTGTGCTACGAAGACTGTGGAGGTTGGTCATGACCAAATTGGAACTCGCTCAGATGATGGACCATACCCTTTTAGACCCTAAAGCCACCCCGGAAGATGTGGCGACGCTGGTTCAAGAAGGATTACGACTTCACGTGGGTGCTATTTGCGTTAACAGTGGATATGTCCGATGGGCCAAAGAACAGTTAGGCGCTCACAATACGATGCACCTTGCAGCCACTATAGGCTTCCCTTTGGGACAGGCCAGCTCTCATGCCAAGATCGCCGAAGCCACCGAGGCTGTCCGTGATGGGGCTGATGAAATTGATATGGTGTGGAACCTTGGACTGTTTTTAGGAGGTGCACAAGCCCCCGTCGCTGGTGAAATTACTGCAATAAAATCTGCGCTCGGTCCTCACATTACCCTCAAAGTCATCTTAGAGACCGGATGGCTGACACCCCTTCAAGTGCAGCGCGGGACAGAGCTCGCAGTCCAGGCCGGCGCCGATATGGTGAAGACTTCAACCGGGTTTGGTGCACCGGGAGCCAGCATCGAAGCGGTGCAGATAATGCGCCGGGTAGCACCCGCCCACGTAGGGGTTAAAGCGTCCGGCGGAATCCGCACTCTGGCCGAAGCAAGAGCCATGATTGAGGCCGGTGCCACGCGACTCGGCGTGTCACGATCAGCCTCCATCCTTGACGAGTGGGTCGACGGGTAATGTTCAGACCCCCTATTAATCCTCAACAACAGCGATCCCAGGCTCAGTAATGTGCCTAAGATATCCCGCATCAAAATGGCTCGTTGGCTCGTTATTGCTCCGAGGACTTTTGGTGCTCAGGCCTGGGACGCAAATTGATTTCGCCCTACTGAAGGGTTGGAGCGCCATGTCCGACGAAGAGAACATCCTCGTCCGCATGTCATGAGGGCGGATCGTCTATCGGGGATCTTCGACCACGTCGACGATCCCATTTAAGCCGAATGCGTCGTGAATCTGGGCCAGTCCTTTCTCGGAGTCTTGCCGCGCAACGATACAAGAGATTTTAATTTCCGAGGTACCAATCATTTGAATATTGATGTCCGCATCAGCCAACGCTTTAAATACGCGCGCGGCAACGCCAGGCTGCCCGAGCATTCCCGAACCAATCGCCGAAATCTTCGCGACACGGTCATCAATCACCACGGCCTGCCCACGTAACATCGCGAGGCATTGCTCTACGATGGGTCGCGCCCGCGACACATCTTGCTCATCGATGGTAAACGCAATGTCGTTCAGCTTATCGTGCGAGACCGACTGAATCACGAGCTCAATGTTAATTCCGTGCTCTGCCAACGCCGAAAATAACAAAGCGGCCACGCCCGGTGAATCTGGTACCCCCAGAAGACCCACCTTCGCGACGTGACGATTGATGGCCACCGCCGTGACCGCGGGCTTTACCGGTATCACCGGTTCCGCTTCAATTTGGGTTCCGGGGTCATTCTCAAATGTCGAGCGCGCATGAATTACCACCTGGTTTCCCTTGGCATACAGCACCGCCTGGGTCTGCAAAACCTGTGCCCCTTGACTCGCCAGTTCCAACATCTCATCATAACTCAGTCGGCTCAATGGAACCGCATCGGGAACGATTCGGGGATCGGCGGTAAAGACTCCCGGAACATCGGAGTATATCTCACAACGATCCGCGTTTAATGCGCCGGCCAGGGCAATGGCGCTCAAATCCGACCCCCCGCGACCCAAAGTCGCCACATCCCCACCGGCGGTCACCCCCTGAAATCCGGCGACGACTGGCGTAATCCCTACGGCCAAAGCCTGTCGTAACGGAGTAGGATCAATCGATTCAATCCGTGCTCGACCAAAGTCATAAGAGGTGTGGATCCCTGCCTGAGCCCCTGAAAAAGATCGGGCAGGGATTTTCATTTGCTCCAGCGTCATCGCCAGCAGCGCGGTGGTCACGAGTTCCCCCGTGGATAATAGGGCGTCCATCTCTCGGCCCGAAGGAATCTCCACCAATGCTTCAGCCAAACTCACCAAGTGATCGGTGCTGTCCCCCATGGCCGATACCACCACGACCACCTGATCCCCGCGATCCAGCACCTGTTGAATTTTCTTCGCGACTTCGGCAATATGAGATGGTGTGGCCACGGAACTCCCGCCGAACTTTTGTACCAGTAACATCCAAATCAACCTCTTTCGCGGCGCATGTATATCCGACTATGATACCAAATGCCATGTGAAACGCTGAACAATAACGAGCCAATTTTATTGTAATTTGTGGAAGGGGGGCGACTCTTATGCCAAAGCCGTGGATAACCTTCGACCTAGACGGCACCCTGTTAAAGAACCCTTACTGGCGTTTAACGTTGTTCCCCTGGATTCAACAGGAGAGTGCCCGACACCACTTGAAGTGGCCGCAGTTTTGGCAGCCTGTGGTGAATGAGGGCCAAAAGCGTTGGGCACAAGGGCGGTGGGTTGAAGCGTATGATTGGGAAGATATTATCCAACGGGTATGGGGTAAAAAGCCTCCTCAACCCGGAATGTTTGCGTGGCATCATGTGGCGTCGCTTAGTCTACCAGGAGTATTGTGGATGCTCTCAGTGCTCCAGGACTATCCAGTCCGACTAGGGATTGTCACCAATGGTCTCGCCGTGAACCAGTTGCCATTTATACAAAGTCTAGGCTGGCACAAGACGTTCGACACCATTGTTACCACTAATGAGAACACGCGTTGCAAACCCGATCCCCGCGTATTCACGGCTTTTGACGGCCCGATCCTCTGCCATATCGGGGATCGGGTCAACCACGACGTATTAGTGGCGCACCGGGCCCATGTGACCAGCGTCTTGTACCAGACTGACTGGCGTCCCGAAGACCGGTTTGATCCCCTGTCTCCGGCTCTAGTCCTACCGAATCACATACTATCGGACTATTGGGATCTACCCAAACTCATTGACCATTTGCTTCAGATGCAACACGTGCCACTCTAAAGTCATTATGCATGGGGTTGAACGATACACCACGCAGGCTCCATCCCGTGACATTTCGTGGAAACCCCGACTCGTAGTACTATGAGGTTATCTGTCACACACCTAGGGGGATCTATGCGTATGGAAATTAACCAGGTTGGCTACCACCACGAGACGGATATTCGCGTGAGGTTTTGCGAAACCGATGCCAACCAACACGTCAGTCAAGCGTCCTATGCGATCTACTTTGAAGAAGCTCGTACTGCCTTTCTCGAGTCGCTGTCCGGACCCCAATTTCACTGGTGGGCCGACGACCATACGTTAGTGTTAGCGCAGCAGTGCTTAATGTATCGGAAGCCTGCCTTTTTCCGACAAACGCTGACGATCTATAGTGCGGCCAAGCGCATTGGCCGATCCAGTTTAGATTTAATGCACATGGCCGTCCTTCGTGGCAATCCGGAATCCGTCATTGCCGAAAGCACCTCTACCGTCGTCCTGATCAATTCCGAGACGAATCAAAGTATGCCCTGGCCCGATGAGTTCCGAAGGCGAGTGTCTACAATGCTATCATAATCCTCCTCAGGGGTGCGCTGGGGCTGGTGGCGTGTATCCAAAGGGCCACTTCCAATTGAGCCCATAGGCTCCATCGAAGACTGCCTGCGCCTTGGGGTCTTTGATCTTGAAGTATTGATCATAAATCGCCCGCGCGACAAATCCCGAATCCGCACCCCAATTGCCCTCGCGAATGTAAACCAAAATCAAAATCGACGGGTGCGGCATCGGCCCATAGGTCAAGAAATATGCATTATAGCTATTTTGAGTAATGACCTGTGAGGTGCCAGTCTTCGAGGCGACCGGAACCGGAAGCCCAGCCAATGCCCCATACCCCGTACCGGATACCCCCTTCGCAATAGAGGGATCCTGAGCCGACATCTCCATCCCAACATGTACCGTGTGGATCACCGAATACGGGACATTGAGCCTCCCTTGAACCACGGGATGAATCGTCTTCACCAGCTTCCCTGTAGCGGTGGTGATCGACGACACCATATGCGGCTGATACAGGGTTCCCCCATTGGCGATGGCTGCGTCCGCACGCGCCAACGCAATCATCGAGTATTGCCCAATCCCCTGACCAATCACCGTATTAAGGTTCCACCCCCAGGTCCACGGCACATGGCTTTCTTGCATCAAAAGGGCCGGGGACGGGATAAGACTGGTGGCCTCGCCGGGTAGGTCAATTCCCGTAGGCTTATTTAGCAGGAACTTCTGCATCCATTTATCCATGGTCTGAATACCCATGTCATACCCTAACGTGTAGAAAAACACGTCGTCTGACAAACCAATGGCCTGCTCAATGTTTAACCACCCAAATCCCGGCGCATACCAGTTGGTAAACGCATGGTCTTTTGGAAAGTATCCAGGGTCAAAGATTTGCGTGGTTGGAGTCACCACACCCGTGGCCAACGCCGCTACCGCCATTAGGGGTTTAAACACGGATCCCGGCGCAAATAGTCCCGATACCGGCAACACGTTAAAGGGACTCATCGGGTTCTTCAAAAGTTGGGTGAAGTAAGAGTTCCGCGTTGTCGAATTGGGTAACAATTTATTGGGATTATAGGAGGGCAAACTAGCCATCGCTAGCACATTGCCATTGTTTGGGTCTAAAGCTACCACTGCACCTTGAATGGCTCCAGTACTATGGGCCAACGGTGCCGTTGCATGGCGCATGGCCTTCATGGTATAGGCTAGGGCGCTGGTGGCAGTTTGTTCAAGCTTCCAATTTATAGTCAAATGTAAGGTGTCGCCAGGGGTCGGCACCGTCTGGCCCAACAATCTTACTAACTGCCCTTGTCGATTGACTTCAGCAAATTGGCCACCCGAGTGCCCCCGCAAATAAGACTGATATTCTTGTTCAAGCCCCGCAGAGCCTACAACCGCGGTCTGTGAATAGCCCTGAAATTGCGGCATTTTCAACTGCTTCGCACTAATGGGTGACGTGTATCCCAAAATGTTCCCCATCACGCTGTTATAGGGGTATGACCGTACGGCCACCGGCTGTAGCCGGGTGTTGGGCAAATTGGCTCGATTCTCTTCTACGGTGGTCATCTGCTGCGCAGTAAGACCCGATACGATCGCCACCGGTTGATACGAGTAAGCGCGCGCTTCTTGTGTTTTTATTTGTTGGGCCAACTGCTTTTCTGACACCTTCAGATATCCGGCCAGAGTTTTCACTTCGCTGGTCGGCATCGTCGGTTGCTGGCTAATAGGGAGATAGTACAAAGTCCATGAGGGTTGAGAAGTTGCCACCACCACTCCATCACTCGTCACAATATTGCCCCGCGGAGCCGGTACCGGCAGTTTCCGCAAAGTATCCTGACGTGCCATGGCCTGGTAGTGAGCGGATTGCTTAATCTGTAAATACCAAAAACGATATCCCACCACTAAAAAGGCGATTAGGATCAAACCAAACATAGTGAGTGCGCGCCAGGTGACCTTTCGTGCTTCGTTCACGATACCATGCCAACTCCCTTCAACTACATATAACGCCTCAATCTTCAATATCGTAACATGCGTCTTTTATCGAAGATATTGGAGGTTCATCTACTCGTGTGGTTTCCAACGCGAACTGATTGCGGACGCCAAATGGCTTAAGGACTACTCCTCATGACTATGAGCGAACACCTCCCTATTATGGACGCCTTCGGTAGCCTGGTGCAATCCCCGAATCTTGGATGCGTGCTATAATAAAGGCAGTAAATCAGGGAGGCGAACGGCATGAAAATTTTCTTTAACGATGAAACGGTATTAGACTTCGATAAGATGGGCGAGAACCTCCAAGACATCGTGCAACGATTAACCCCATTCGGTAATTTAGGCGGATTTGCGGGAAGCCAAGTCGAACACCTCGACGATTTTTCCCTACGAGCTCTCGAACGCCGCTTAACCGCACGCCGCGACACCCTCAATGATGCCTTGGACCTGATCCATCAAGAATGGGCACGACGCCATACGGAATCGGTACCAGACGCCGAATAAGGCTCATCGACTTTTGACATCCTAAGGATCGATTCAGACTCTTAGGGAGGACTTAGCCAACATGGATGCTATGACCCACTGCTGTTGCGACCAATGCTCCCCGAACATGTGTGGTAACCAATGCACATGCACCCACGAAGCGCATCCGTGCACCTGTGACCAATGCGACTGCGCCCATTAGCATAAGAAAGGAACCCTCCAATCCCCTCCCTTCGCCATTTGGCCCGGGAGGGGATTGGCCTTCATAGTGTTCAAGCGAAGAATTTAATCGCGCGGTGGATCGCGCCGTGCAAGAGAGTCGGTCTCACACCGACGATCCTCCTCCCGGATGATCCAGGTCGTCCTGGATACCAACGTGCTCGTCTCAGCGGTGCACCCGGATCGGGGACCGTTGGCGGTGATCCGCGAGAGCTGGCTGACCGGCCGATTTCTGGTTTACGTGTCCGAGCCGCTATTGGATGAAGTCGAGATCACGCTCACGAAAGCCTATTTTGCCGCCCGGCTCGGGCCCGAGCGGACGGACCGCTTTCTCACACTCCTCAAGCGCACGGCCATTCTACAGCCGATCATCGAGGCGGTCATCGGGGTGGCGACCCACCCGGAAGACGATTGGATTTTGGCCACGGCCAAAAATGCCCAAGCTCAATTCTTAGTGACCGCGGATAAAGTGTTACACGCCTTAGGATCCTTCGGGCCTGCCCGCCTAATCGATCCGGCGGCTTTTGCCGATTACCTAGAGAGCACCAAAATCGAGTAACGGGAGCGCTGATGCAGATCGCCCCCGAGAGTGCATGATTCATCCGGACTGTGAGCGTTCTCGCTACGTAATTGGTTTTGGATTGCGGGCAGATCATGACGCACAACGTCCCCATACCGTCTGCATAGCCGTGAATGAGAGCGTTTCTTAATACCCTCAAACGCTTTCTGTTGGGTGAGCGCTAGACGGTCACTTCTCGTTTCGGTATGCTCAACGCATGAATACTAATAAGCATATTATCCGCCTATTTGATGAGGTTTCTATGGAGTTTGACCAGCATGTGCCCTTCTTTCGGGCATTCGGCCAGCAACTCGTCGACTGGGCACAGGTGGGGTCCGGTCATCATGTCCTCGATGTCGGCGTGGGCCGTGGTGCGAATCTGTTTCCCGCCGCGGCCCGGGTAGGCCCATCGGGCCGCGTGGTCGGGATTGACGCCGCGGCGGGGATGATTACTGGGACGACACATGCCATTCGCGCGGAGGGTTTGACGCATGCCCAGGTGGCGTTGATGGATGCCGCGTGTCTGGATTTTCCCGATTGCACGTTTGATCGAGTGCTGTCGGGATTTACCCTCCACATGTTGCCAGATCCGACCACGACGCTGTCCGAAATCTACCGGGTTTTAAATCCCGGTGGGATCGTGGCGTTATCCCTGCCAGGACCCCACCCCGACCGCCGTTGGGACCGTTATGGGGAACTCATCGGCCAATACGTGGCGGACGTCGACCGCGCGCGGTGGCCTGACTGGCCCGCGCATGATTGGTCCCAATTACTGGAGGAAGCGGGGTTCACGCATGGGGACATGGTCAATCGCGCGGTCGAAATACCGCTGGAATCACCGGAAAGCTTTTGGCGCGGAGAGATGGCTCATGGGATGCGGGGGTTCATTGAGGCTTTGCCCCCCGCGTCGCGCGCCGCGTTCCAAGACGATGTGTTGGGGTGGTTGCGGAACATGGAGCCGTTGACGCTGAGTCGCGGGGCATGGTTTTACAAGGCCGAGAAACTGTTGGCGTAAGAGCGGACACCGTCCATCGCCAGTCGGACAAAGCCAGTGCCGGTGAGCTCGTAGGAAGTCTTCAGCAGAGGTGGCGATGCCATTAAACGTTGCCGAGACCTCTTTGCGGAAGAAACGGGGGCAAAAGCGGCTAAAAGGCTTCGGCCCCTGTGCCGTCTGTCGAAGTCACTTATCGCATCGCCTAAGTACGCCTTTTGATAAGCGAATTGCTCAACATAATGTTGGCATGATTTAGCCCAATCATCATCACTTTTCATGGCGCTTGAGGAGATATTGGCACTAAATTGGCCGGATATCTCCAGTTTCAAGTCATTCGACCCTATCTATACCTAAATTTTATGTGAAGTACGTCAGCGCATTTTCGGGACTAGACAACAGTTTAGAGGATCAACTTTGCATAACGCGCACCTATTCATAACCTTTGTTATGAAAATTTCCATAAAAAAGGAAATTTAGAAAGGTGGCACCGGACGATCCGGGAGGCGAGGGGAGAGCAAATTCACGAGGCGCCTACACCCACTGAGGCTCAACGCATCGTTGACGCCTACGTAACGCATTATAACTACGAGCGACCTCATAGCGCGTGTGGCGGCTACCCGCCGCCGTTCCCAGTGATTCCCACATATCGTAAGCAGGATTTCATGTCCTCGCCACATCCAGTCTCACTACAGGAATCATGAACGATGGCTCCCTTCAGGGAATATAACCGGAGACCCCCTACGATCTAGTCGTTCCATAGCTTCGCGTGTAATACGGGATCGCGTCCCAACCCGCTTCAATCATGCATCGACAAGGCACGGGGTGAACACATTAGCGCACGAGTTCGAAACCCACCGGCCCGAATGTGCATTCAGGGCCCTCCAACCCATGTGGTATTCCAACCGTAGATTGCAAATAGCCGAAAAAAACAACCCCACCCAGTGGGGTTATCCTGAATGGTGCCGGGAACCGGACTCGAACCGGTACGACCTCTCGGCCGGAGGATTTTAAGTCCTCTGCGTCTGCCTATTCCGCCATCCCGGCATGTTAACCGATTAACACGATCAGCCCCGGCCTCCACGCTTGGACTCGGTGTTACGCTTCAAATCTTGCAAGCGATCTTCACTGTCCCGCATAAAGCGTTGCATCTTATCTTCAAATGATGCTGGTGAAGTGTTTTGTCCTCGTCGATCACGGTCCCGATCTCGATGGGTATCCCGCGTTGAGGGTGCCTTAGGTTGCGCTTGCCGAATGGATAAGGCTACTTTCCCCTTGTCATCCATCGACAACACTTTCACCTTAACATGATCGTTCTCTTTCAGAAATTCCTTGATGTCTTTTACATAGGCATCGGCAACTTCGGAAATATGAACTAATCCCGTCTTACCATTTGGTAGCACGATAAAAGCACCGAAGTGCGCAATACCGCTGACGGTTCCTTCTAAAATTTGCCCTACTTCTACTTCAGACGACATATGAGAAACTGAGTCCTCCCGTGATTCGGATTGCTGATAGTGCCATTATATGACCGCCGTGAAACCGCTGTCAATGGAAGTCTCTTAGAACACCAAAATTTACCATATGTATTTATGGCGTCGTGACAACCGGATTGGGAATCGGCGCGGTTCCCTGAATCATCTTACTGAGGATTTTGGGATTACGTAATTCCCGTATATCGGACCGCAATTGATTCTGCTCGCCCTGCACCACCGCAATCTGATGATTCCAGTGCTGCTCATCATGCCACAACACCACCATATGCGTTAGGGAAATCCCAATCCACGTGGCCGAGTATAGCGCAATGCCGATCATGACAAGACGCGCCCATCTTATTCTGACCCGCTTTCCTTGAATCATGCGTCGTCTTCTCCTTCGTCCGGATCCGCGAGCACGCCGAGCGGATCGCCTGAAATTACCAAAACCACTTGGTACCCTTTGGTTTTGGCACGATTGTATAGTGTTGCAACCGTAGCCGGAGATAACCCAAGGCGTTTGGCCACCGTATCGTTGTTGACCCCGGTCTCTTTTAACGCCACTACTTGTCGCTCTCGAAATGACAACTTCTCAAGCCCACGAATTTCAATTTGCATGTATCACCAGTTATCCACAGGTTGTGTACAAGATGTGTACAAATCAACTACAAAACAACTACATAGCTTTTACATTATAAGAGATGCCGAGCGCGTTGGCTACTGATTAGAGGGGGGATTTTTTCGATTGAGCCAAGAAAGAAATCCAGTTCCTAACGGTTTTGCCACGCGCCGCGATAACTGTCTTACCGGTAGGGTCACGTAATAGACAGCGCGAGCTTGCACATGCGCGACAAACGACAACACACCAAAAACAAAGGGCGCGGCAAGCCACGCCCATAATCCATATCCAACCAGGACTCCGACGATGCTCCAGATCTTTAAGACACCCCAATCCGACCACAAGAGCATCAACAAATAGAGAATGGCTACCACAATAAAAAAGAACCAGTCTAGGACTTCACGCAATCCCGGCCAAATGCGCCATTGACTCCGGCACGCACCATAGGCGGTCGCCATAAACCCAATGCTTATGCCGGTAAGGGTCCATATTACGACCATCTCTAAGGAACCGAACGCCATTAACGTCGCCCCCTTACCGCCACAATTTTTTCCATGGTGTCTCGGAAGATTTCCCGGTTTTCTTCCGACTATAAATCAGGGCATCGATGTCACCTTCGGCGCTAAAATGTCCTTCTTCCAGATCTAACTGATGAATCGTCAAACCACGCCCCCGAATCGTGAGGAGCCCTAGCTCGGTGGCCAGTACGATGGTATCATCATCGAAGTTATCAACATGACGTACCCCTTCAATCACCACCTCGCGTCGGCCGCTCACCGTTACTTCATGATTCTTTGGGCGCCTACTATCGCGGTTGTCCAACGCCATCCGATTCGCTCCTTTACATCACCCCACGAGATTACCCCATGGTATGCAAAGGACGTCTAGGTTTAGACCTCGCGATACAAGCTGGCTGCATCTTTAGCGGGAACGTTTTCACGTAATGCTTCAACCTCTACCGATATGATCCGGGTACCAAACCCAATCGTGATACGATCGCCCACTTGAATCTCGTGACCCGGCTTGACCACCTTACCGTTGACCTGTACTTTGCCGGCATCGCAGACTTCCTTAGCCAAGGTGCGACGCTTAATGATGCGACTTACTTTCAAAAATTTGTCGATGCGCACCGGTAATCCTCCATTAAAAGGGTATAGTAAATGCCCAAGAAAAAGACCAGGCCGTTTTGGGGCCTGGTCTGACATCACGTGCAACCTATTTGGCGACGGAGTCCTTTAATGCTTTCCCTGCTTTAAATGCTGGCACCTTGCTGCCCGAAATCTCTAGCGTAGCTCCGGTACGGGGGTTTCGGCCCACCCGTGCCGCGCGCTGCCTCACTTCAAAAGTACCAAAGCCCACCAGCGAAACTCGGTCTCCCTGAGTCAGTGCCGTTTCGATGGACTCAACAACCGCGTTCACAGCCTTCTCAGCATCTTTTTTCGTCATTCCCGCACGTTCCGCCACTTCGGTTACTAATTCCGCCTTATTCAACAATATCCCTCCTGCTAAATGTTGTTGCTTACCAAAACTACTCTTCGTTCCCACTATTCGCCAATAACACGCGAAATCCTTTTTTTATCAAGAATTTTCCCGGTAAGACACTTGAGACGGAGGACTCTGGCTCACCAATCGCCTCCATAATGCCCACTCAACATCCAAATGGTGCTGTCGACCGACGTCTGCGATCGCCCAAGCGGCATCTGCTAGGATTTCTTCTAGTGTTCCCGATGTATTGGCAATATATACCTGCATAAAATCGCGAACCGCTTGAAATACAGCGCTTTTCGGGTCTACGCCACGTTTACTTTCTCGTTTGGCCATGACCAGACTCGGGTATACCCAACTAGATCGAGACTCCTCATGCTTTTCTTGGTCCTTGATTCGATCCCACTGTTCTTGCACGTCCAAGGCCTGTTCAATCACCTCATCGCCAAACACGTGGGGGTGACGGCGTATCAATTTTTCCACTTCACGTCCCACCACAATCGAAAGGCCAGCATCTTGGAGCAACGCACTTTGGAATATGATTTGGAGCAAGACGTCACCGAGTTCCCCCTGAAAGGACTCGAAATCTTGCGCCACCAAGGCTTCCGCAGCTTCGTAACTTTCGTCGAGAAGATAAGGAAGCAAGGATTGCGACGTTTGCTGTCGATCCCAGGGACACCCGCCGTCGCCAAGGAGGCGCTGTACCACATGGACCAACGGGCCGACCTGGACCGGGGCACCTGGTAATTCTAACGAGCTTTCCGGGTCCAGCACGAGATCCTTTACATCACCCCATCGGAGTTGTTGCGATTCTGACTGAAAAGCAGGCCACCATCGAGTCGGCGAGTCCATGGGGAACAAGGGACCAAAGGCTTTCCAAATCTCGGCCCCAAGCCGGGGACCTTTAATGATAAATTCACCAGATCCTTCCATCGAATCCCACAACCATTGCCCCATAAGGCTTTTCACCCCCGACTGCTTGCAGTATACCGAAAGCAGCCCCGTATGGCAAAAATTTCAGCGTTCATTCCAGAGTCGTTGAATCCCATGTAATTCCCCGACGCTCAGCATTAAGATCCCATATATCAAAGCGCCCAGGCCGACAGCACTCGCAATCATGGTCGCAAGGGGCCAACCCATGCCTAAATGAATCCAGGTTTGTACCCCCATTACCATTAGGACGGTCCCCGCCGTAGGCCAGACAGCCCCGGTGAGAAATCCTCCAGGATGGGGCACGATCTTGGCCCAATCGCGCCAATTCAAGTAAGCGGTGAGCACCCCCGCCACCACCGTCCCGATGGCTGCACCTCTAATCCCAAGCGCCGGGAGCGGCGTGAGCCACCACGTCAATATGAACTTTACCAGAGCACCTGCCACCAGATTTTTTACCGGAATCCATCCGCGCCCTGCAGCCTGCAAAGCCGATCCCAGGACCTGTTGCAGGGCAAGCACGGTCGCCCCCAATGCCAGTACCTCGAGCGCCCCGCTGGCACCAGATTCCCCGTATAAGAGCTGGGTCAAGGGACGGGCCAACACGATAAGCCCGCCTCCCATCGGAAGTCCCAAGAGCCACACTAAATGCATCGCCACCCCAACCCGATGCCCCGCTTCTTCCCGCCGACCACTGGCGATCGAACGGGCTACGGCGGGGACTAGAGACACCGCCAACGCCGCCCCAACCACCATGGTCAGGTTCACCAGTGGCATGGCTTCGCCACTCAAACGACCAAATAGTGCCGTCGCTTTGACCAAGGGGATTCCGGTCCGTGTCAATCGGAGGGGGACGAACATTGAGTCCGCCAACAGCATCAACGGAAAAAGCAGTCCAGATAAGGACATCGGTAGGGCCACTAGAAATAGCCGTCCCAATTCTTTAAAGGGCACTGGTCTTCTCAAGCGAAATCGCGGCTGATGCTGTGCACGACGCCAAATGAGATACCCGACACCCACCACCGCCCCAATCGGGGCTCCTAAAGTCGCGCCGGCCGCTGCACGTTCAATCCCTTCGGGTAACAGTAATAGGGCGATTGGAAACATCACCGACACCCGCACCACCTGTTCTAAGATCTGACTGGTGGCCGTAGGAGCCATTTCTTGGCGTCCTTGAAAGTATCCTCGGAAACTGGCCTCAAGAGACACGAATCCCATAGCGGGAGCCAGTGCCCGAATCGGTAAGGTAGCGGCGGGCTCCGAAAAGAGCCCACGGGCAATCAAGGGCGCACATAACTCCATCATGACAGCCAGCAGCATCCCAACCGAACCCAAGCAGACTTGAGCCCATGCCCCTAAGGCTTCGGCCCCAGCTTCATCGCCACGACTCAGTTTCTCTGCGGTTTGTTTGGACAACGCGGTCGGTATTCCGTTAACGGACACTGCCAATAGGACCGCGTACAGCGGGTAAGCCATCTGGAATAGGCCTACCCCATAATCTCCCAGAACGCGGGGTAAAAAAATTCGGTAGACGGCTCCAATGAGTTTAGAGATAAATGATCCGATCGATAGCCAAAAAGCCCCTTGCCAAATCGTAGAGCGGCGATTCTTTTCCATTCGGCCTCTCCTTATGTTGCGGGAGTCTCATTTAGCAACATATGGGGACTGGCCACTGAAAAGACCTGAGGCTTAACGGCGGAGCTGTCGCATACTCACCTCGACGGCATCGAGGGTGCGTTCTACTTCTGACTCTTGATGCGCTGCCGACACGAACCACGCCTCAAAACGACTCGGCGCCAAATACACCCCCTCCCTCAGCATCGCCTGATGAAACACCGCGAACTGTTCTTTGGAGGCGACGCATGCCGTGTCATAATCCCACACTGCATCGGGCCCAAAAAACACCGTGAACCCAGACCCCATCCGATTAATGGTGACGGGGATCGAATGGCGCGCTGCCGAATCCAAAATCCCCAATTCTAATCGTTCCGCCAGGTGAGCCATCCGTGGATACGGGTCTTCTTCGCGAAGCACCCGAAGGGTGGCCAATCCTGCCGCAGAGGATAAAGGATTCCCTGCCAGGGTTCCCGCTTGGAACATCCCACCTAGGGGCGCCACATATTGCATGATCTCGCGACGCCCTCCATACGCCCCCGCGGGTAACCCTCCGCCGATAATTTTCCCCAGCGCATATAAATCGGGAATGACGCCGAGCAACGAGCCCACCGATCCATAATGGAACCGAAACGCTGTGATCACCTCATCAAAAATCACCACCGCTCCCCATCGATGTGCCAATCGAGACAGTGTTTCAAGATACCCCGGGCGTGGTAGGACAATCCCCATATTGCCCACCACCGGCTCCACTAACACGCAGGCCACACGGTCACCCCATTGGTCTAAGGCGGCTTCGAGGCGCTCAATATCATTGAAAGGAAGACTGATAACGTCGTCCGTAACCCCAGGGGGTACCCCCAAACTGTCGGCAGTTCCGACCGTAGCAGCGCCCGAACCCGCCTTAACCAACACGCCATCGCTGTGTCCGTGATAGGTTCCTTCGAATTTAATCACGAGGTGCCGCCCGGTAAAAGCCCGAGCAAGTCGAATCGTGGACATGACCGCTTCCGTTCCCGTCGTGGTGAGGCGAACCATGTCCATCCCCTGAATGGCATCCACCAATACTTCCGCCAATTGAATTTCACTGGGGTGCGGTGTCCCAAGCAATGTCCCCTCACAGCTCGCCTCTTGAATCGCTTGAGTGACCGCAGGGTGGGCATGTCCCAAAATCACCGGGCCAAATGCCGCGAGGTAATCGATATAGCGCCGTCCCTCGACGTCGATCAGGTAGGCACCATCGCCTCGACTCATGACCAACGGCGGATCCCCTCCCACACTACGGAATGACCGGGCCGGAGAATTGACCCCCCCAGGCGTCACGACCGTGGCACGTTCAAACCATGATAATTCCCTCATCACTTATTTTCCTCCCCTATTTTCACGGTGATATCATAACAATTTTTGTGTTCCTGCATAATCTCGTACACCTTGTGGGAAGCTGACCTGGATGAGGTGATTGGCGTGTCGCAAGCGGCCTATTCTCGCCCTATCTATCGTGTCAAATGGCTGTGGCCCGTCCTTCTGGTCTTGATGGGTCTAGTATTGGGGGCCGTGTTAACCAATATCTTCCCCCGTGTCGTCCGACCCTATATTCCCGACGGGGAATTCTATGCCCTCGGCGCCGTGATCGGTGTCATCGCCTCATGGCTTGGCCTGGGAGGATCTATCCTCCTGGTTCCGATTTTGCTGAACGTTCCCGGATCCCCGCTCACCGCCCATCAGATAACCGGAACCGGGGCTATCCAATCGATGGCGACCGCTCTCATGGGATTCTTATCCTATCGCCACCAGAATCTTGTGCAATGGAGCATTTCATGGCGGATGGCGCTGATTGGAACCCTCGGGGCAGCTCTCGGCGCCATGCTATCGACCCATTGGCACGGCAACGGAATTGGCGTGGCCTTTGGCGGGGTGAGCCTCCTCGCAGCGCTGAGCCTCATCTTCCCCAGAGAGCTCCGGGTCCCAAAAATATTCGGCGGTGCCTTATATGGTGTCACCCTCTTGATCGGGATCATGGGGGGCATTACCGGCACCCCGGGTGCCTTTATCTTGACACCGATGATGCTAATCTTTACGGGTCGGCCTCTAAAGCAGTGCCTCGGTACGGTTTTAGGACCCGTGTTCGTGATGGCGCTGGTGTCCTCTGTCATCAAACTCCACGCCCATCAAATCGCTTGGACTCCCACTGGTATGCTCCTAGCCGGTGGCATTCCAGCCGCTTGGGTTGGCCCTCAATTAGCTACCATTACCCCAGCCCGATGGCTCCGGTTCGGATTAGTGACCGCGATTCTCGGCGCTACGGCACTAACCATTGCCCACACCGTGTAGAACCTGGGCCATGGCTCACCCTAGGCGTGTCCCCTATCACGGGCGAGTGCTTTGAGTGACCAAGTATCGCCATGATTCTTAGAGAAAATGGGAGTGACTGTTTCGATATTCTCTTCCAATAGCTTTAAATAGTCGACGCCGGGATTGGGATAGTAATCGACCGAAAATGACAGTAGACCTACCTCGAAACCCAAGCCTCGTGCGAAATTCACCGAGGAGATAAATCCTCCCTTTTTCGACCATTCAAGCCAAAAGTCTCATCAGCCGAAAGCGCTGGTGGATCGACTCCTTAAAGTGGACCCCGTCGTCAAGACAAATTTTTCAGCTCTTAAGTGTGAGACTGATTCCTCCTTCGGATGAGTGAAATGGTAGGACAGAGCGGTCACGAAGACTCTGTGCCGTCCGATTTGGCGCGAAGCTGGCAAGCCCAACGAACGAGGATGTGCTGAGGCGATTCGCCGGTCGGTTGCAACGCGTGGGCGACGAGAAGCCAGTCGGGCCGCGAGCGAAAGGTGACCATCCGTTGGGGATGCCAGCATCGATAGGGGGCCTGGCGTTGGCGAGGGGTGGGATCCATGGCAGGCATCTCCTTATTTGGGATGTGGTGAACGCTGGAGCTGGTCCCGATCGAGGACGATCAGTCGCCGGTTATTGCACTCCAGTAGCATATTCCACCGCGGTACGAGGGCGGGCATCAGCCACCGACTTGATGAGGTCTTCGGATTCCAACTGTTGCATTAGCTGATCGACATCCTGAAACGCCAAGGCCCCCCGGCGATAGACATAGTTCTGGGGCCATTTAAAGTGTGGATTATCCACCGCTTTTTGGGGAACAAAGACGCGACGGCCTTGCTTCAAGGCCTCCCTTGCCTGAATAAGCGCACCACTCGTCTCACCCGCTTCGACGACTATCCTCGCGATAGAGAGTCCACTCATGGTCGCGTTTCGAATCGGAAAGTTCCATCGCTGAATGGGAAGAGACGGCAAAAATTGCGACAGTACCACGCCGGTTTCTGAAATGGTGTGTTGCAATGCTCCGTGGTCTCGCGGGTAGGCCTTGTTCAGGGGTGTCCCAATGACCGCCACCGTACAGCCTGCACTGAGTGCTCCCTTATGAGCGGCCTCATCAATTCCATACGCAAGCCCTGAAGCCACCACGACATGTCGTTCTGTCAGCCGACGTGCAAGGTCCCATACGTCCTTGTATCCCTCGACACTGGGGTTTCGCGTGCCGACAACGGATACAATGGGCTCATCAAGCAGTCTGATATCCCCGCGAACAAAGAGAAATTCGGGCCCTGCTGGTATGTCTTGCAAACGCTTGGGATATAGATGCCCACCGCGACGCACCACAAGATCATCACTGTGAAGTTCTGCAAATGCATGCTCGACCTGCCCTATTGTGCGTACGACGTCCACCTCGGGAACCCTCAGTACCTCGGCCAACGCCTGCGACCACGCCGGAATGCTGCATAACTGACGATAGACAGTCTGAGTCTTGGTTCCGGAATATTTCAACAGTATAAACGCAGTGAAAAAGAGGGTCGCGTAATCTTGGGTGGAATCACCAACGAAAAACGGCATGATTCCTCCTCCTTATACACAACTATCAGAGGTCAGATGTATAATAAATGTTCCACTTACATTCACTATAGCGGACGCGCACGCAACCGTCTAAGCTCCATTCCTCACGCTATGCTAGTATGTTCCCCATCGAGAGCCAATTTCCTGCCGTGCACCTCAATTTTCTCAGCGTCTTAGTCATTTAAGGGTGCTCTAAGTGGCGCAGGCTGTAAGTGCATGTCAGCGCTCATAAAGCCCCGGGTAAATGTTGATGACCGTAGTACTCCCATTGAGTCGTTGAATAGCTTGTTCGGCGCACTGACGTGCTGAGCTACATCCGTGAATGACGGCGCGCCATCACTGTCTTTACGACATTCATGCGGCAGGAGCCAAGTCTACCAGCCGCGCCCATTCTGCACGTTCGAGTTTAGGCAGGTCCGAAGTCATCGCGGCCTCCGCGCATTGCAGTTGGAGCACGGAGGGTATTCAAAGAGGTGAACCGCTGGATTGTCCCATTAGC
>JAKADJ010000086.1 GCA_021820645.1 Bacillota bacterium | reverse complement strand
TGAATCCGAACAGTAAACCTCACAAATTCAGTCCCAAATACACGGCATCCCGATCCTCGCGGCGAATGCCGATGTAGGCCAAAGTCGTGCCGGGGCTGCTGTGATTCAGCAAGTCTTGAATGATGGCTAAATCTACCCCGGAGCGCCAGGCCCAGTAACCAAAGGTCTTACGTAAAGTGTGGGTGCCAATGGGGTCGGTGATCCCGGCAAGTCGGGCCGCCCGATGCAAAATGGCCCACGCCTGACCCCGTTGGAGGGGCCCCCCGCCCGAGCGCGACGGAAACAACGGATCACTCAGAACCGCCTCGGGGCGCGTCGCCAGATAGGTGCCCAAGATCTGCTTGACACTGGTGTTCAGGGGGAAGTCCTTGCGTTTGCCGGTTTTGTGTTCCACGACCACAATACGGTCCTGCCATTGGGTCTTGGTGCGCCGCACATCGCCAAGGCGCAAAGCCAACACATCGCTGATCCGCAGTCCGGTATTAATCCCGACGCTAAACCAGGCGGCATCGCGGAGATTGGTGGCGATCAAGATTTTTTTCATGGCGGCAATTTGCTCTTTGGACCGGATCGGTTCGACTGTGTTCATACCCCTCATTATAAGTGAACATAACGGTATGCCTATAGGCCATTGTGTCTTGTTCGGCCAGAAAAATTTCCGGCACCGTGCGGCCAGGATCTCGATGGATCCCCGAAAAGCCCCGTACCCCAACGTGGGGGGGCGATGCGCGAGGGTGGATCGCCAACCAGACACAACGGTCTTGTGTTCGGTTGGTGCATCTTGGTTTTTTAGCTCGACCGGGCTTTTCGGTCGGTGAAGCACATGCACGACACGTCAGCCGTGTGGGATCCGCTGAATGTGGGATTCTTGAGCACCCAAGAAGGATTTGACACCACCACGGCGTTAGGCCGATTGGTCCTGAATCTGTTAGCGAGTTTGGCCGAGTTTGAGTTGGAGCTTATTCGGGAACGGGTGACAGCGAGGATGGAACGGGCTAAAAGGGAAGGAAAACAAATAGGCCGACCAAAAGTCACAGACGATCCCCAACGTGCGAGGGCTCTGACACGGGCAGTGCAACAGGTCCGATCAGGCGAGAAAAGTTACCGCAGGGCGGCCAAAGAAGTGGGAATCGCCCTTGCGACCCTGCAACGGGCAGTGCGTCAAACCCCGTAATGTAACCGGGGTGATGTAGAATGGGGTTGCGAACACAAGCTCTGGATCGACGACATGGAAAGGAGCATGTGATCGGCGATGGATAAAAATAGTACCACGAAAGTGATGTGTTAGGAGAAGTAATCCTAGCGGAATAAGTTTGCAGATGTTAAAACCGAAAGGTGGGATAAATGTGAAAATACCCGTGACGGAAGGAGTATGGAGAGAATCTCTGGCCACCGGCGAGAACCTTATGGTCGTACGGTTCACATTTCAGGCAGGAGCCGTGGTCCCCACACACAGGCACATGCATGAACAATCCAGCTATATTGTGTCTGGCGGCTTACGTTATACCCTGGAAGGGAAGGACATCGTGTTGCGCCCTAGAGATTCTTTGGTAATCCCTCCGAATCAGGAACATTCTGCCGTGGCTCTCGAAGATACTATCGATATTAACAGTTTTAGTCCCCCTCGAGAGGACTACCTTTAACAAGGTGCGAATCCCATCCTCTTGAGGGAAAGGGAACCGAGGCTTTCTTGAACGTGGGGTGAGCCCCGCTTATAATTTGCCCCCAAGGGCTTTTTTTCGTGCGCTAAGGCGTCCCGCCTTCCGTGTCATGATCCCGAGCACCTCTTCACTCGGGCATGGAACGCTAACGACCACCGAGAGCCGCCACACCGGCTCTCACTTCTATTTTTGGAGGGAATTAACTATGGCAAAATCCCCCAACACGTCCGAACAACTGGGACGTACTCTTGGCTCTTGCGCATCCACCGTGCGGGTTAGCAGAACTATGCCGAAGCCCTTACCCCCGCTGGTTCTCCGGGGTTACCCTCAGCACTGCCTAGATAATGACATCAATAATGAACCAAACCCACGGCAAAAAGAAATAGTCAAAACACCCCTTTGACAAAGAGTCTATCATAGTCTATTATAAAACCATGGACTTATGTGGACGGAGGGATGAGCATGGCAGTCGAGGACCAAATTGCCGCGTTGTTAGCGAACGGCCACAGTCCGGCCGACGTTGTGTCGCAGGGCTTCAAAAAGAGTACCGTCTACAAGGTGGCTGCACGCTTGCGGTCCGAAACATCGAAATTTCCCGCCAATGGGTGGACGGTCACCGTCACCCCTAATCCCAACGAGCTTTATCTGCTGCCTGGTCGATCTCACGTACTGCAAATGACCGTGACTAATAACGGAGTGACGCCCTGGTTGATTGCTCAGGCCGGGATAGCACCCGCGTGGTTGCACGCGCAACAGCAGTGGCTTTCGTGGCATGAGCCGGTTTTATTGGAGCCGGGGAAATCACACCGCTGCAAGCCGGTGACACTGTCCGTACCCCCATCGCAACCGCTGGGCGAGCACGAGCTCTATATCGGATTTTATGGACAATGGCTGGATGCACAAACGCGCGTGGCCTTAGCACCGCAAATGGAATGGAGTTGGCCCTTGGTGTTTCGTGTGCAACACCAGCCACGGACGCAAAAACGTATTGTTTTGGTCACTGCGGCGGTTGATATTCCATTAGCGCGGCAGATGGCTCTATCTCTTGAGAATGTCGGCTTTCGTACCGTCGTTGCCCGCGATGAGGACGATCCTACCCGGCGCCGTGCTATGGACCAAAGCCTCTTGGTTATTGGCTTATTCACCCGTCGGGGGGGAGCGGATGTGGCCATCCTCAATGACCTGAGACTCGCTGACCAACTGAAGCGCCGTTCGATTCTATATCAAGAAGCCGGCACGGTTTTGCCCGGTGAATGGCAGTTGCGCTGCCAGTTGCTAGAACTGGATCAACCAGCTACCATCGTGCAAACCGTACAATCTGCAATTAACCAGGCGTTACGGGATGAGGGGCAGGCGGTTGTCGGTCTGGGTGCCGCTTTAGCGGGCGGGTTGCTGATGCTACTGGCTGCCCTAAGCGCCGGTGAATGAGCGTCGTGCTATGAAAGGAGGTGAGATCATGCAACCGAATAAACGAATCCAACAGGCCGTGGGAGCGGCCATTGGGGCCGGGGTTGGTACTGTTATCGGAGGCCCCGTTGGCGCACTCATCGGTACCGCGCTCGGACACTGGATTGCTCGCCAATTCTAAGACGAAGGGCGAACCCCTCTGCCATAAGAGGCGTTCGCCCTTATTGTACCATATCAAGCTCACTTCTCCTCTTTTCATGAGGCGTGGGACATGTTCGGTATTTGTATCATAATGTGCCAAATGTCTCCTGTTCAAGTTCGAGTGAGCAAATTTACATTGTCCTTGACAATAACGCTTATCTGGAAGCATTGCAGGGCAAATCGATGCGGCAACACTTGTTTTGTGCCCTATACCATATTCGGATCAGTACCAGCATGGTCTAATACATGCGGCGCTACCTTCGTGCGATGCGCGGTTTTTCTTGTTGCACGTAGGAGTGACGGCCATCATGGCCACACCCTTGGAAACCACTTATCTGTTCATTGTCATCATTCGCCATGCCAACACGCTCCATCCAGAGACCTTGCAGGCGGGGGGTGTGGGCCCCGGGGACCCGATTTGGGATGCCGCTGTTCTTTTGCTATCGGCGGCTGTCGAATCCTACAAAAGGAGTTGATGACGATGCGCCTGGCCTTATATGCCCGGGTGAGTACGCAGGACAAGGACCAAAATCTGGAGACGCAACTGTTGCGGTTACGCGATGTTCGGAGAGTCCACGGAGATTGGCATATCGCGAAAGTCTATGTCGATCAGGCGAGTGCGAATGATCTGTATCGCCGGATTGCGTGGCGGCAGTTGCTGGATGATGGGGTCCGGCGTAAGTTTGATGCGGTATTGGTCTTCAAATTGGACCGGGCGTTTCGCTCTGTGAAACACAATGCATGATACACTTGCGGTCTGGAATCCCTTAGGGATCGGATTTTTGAGTGCCCAAGAAGGGTTCGATACCACCACCGCCTTGAATTTGTTGGCGAGCTTAGCGGAGTTTGAACTGGAGCTGATTCGAGAACGAGTCACCGCATGGATGGAGCGGGCGAAGAAGGAGGGCAAACGCATTGGGCGTCCGAAAGTCACAGATAATCCCCGTCGGGAGGAGCAACAACTGAGACAGGCGGTCCACGCAGTGCGGAGTGGTAGTCTCAGCTATCGTCAGGCAGCCAAGCAGGCCGGAGTGGCTCTAGCGACCCTGCAAAAGGCGGTTACAAAGACCCGCGGTAAAAAGTCAAGCATTATTTTTTAACTCTGCGGGCGCAAAAGCATCACAAAACTAACCGGTTTTCAAGAACCAGTAAATGCCAGGGAGAAACTGGCAATGATAGACAGATCGATACCCTTAGGAACCGAATTTCCTTCCATCATAGAGTTGACCTCGGGTCAGCAGCCCGAAGATCACACCGGTCAGCTTGCGTGCCGTCAACACCAACGCCCATTTATGCGGATGGTGGGTTGCACCGCTGTATTTACGGATGTAAAACGCTTCAAATTCCGGGTCGCGCACACGAACCCGGTCGGCCGCTTCAATCAGGTAATACCGCAAAAAGGCATTGCCCGATCGCGTCAGCGGTCGATCTTCCGCGTCAAATTTGCCCGATTGGTGGGTACGCCAAGTCAGCCCAGCATATTTGGCCAGGGCGCCGTCCGAAGGGAACCGGGCAATGGGGTCGATTTCGGCCGCAATCCCGGCGCCAAACACCGGACCGATGCCGGCTACCGAGGTGACGGTTTGAGGAATAGCCTGCAGATCACGGGCAATCGCCTTATCGATCTGCCGGATTTGACTTTCCAAGGTACGAATGGTGTCCAAATGCATGACCAAGCTGAACTGACGGGCTTCGCTTTCCTTGGGACGCAGACGAAAGGCCTTTTGGGCCGCCCGTTGCAAGATTCGGGCGATATCGTCCGGCGCCTTCAGCGCCGCCCCTCCGATCTCGGCAATTTCCTGGGCCACCGTGGCCAAGGGAGTGCTCGCCAACCGATCGGGGGTGTATTGGGTCAGCACGTGTTGAGATACCCGGCCAAAAACATCCGAGAAGAAGGGCTGGTCGGGATCTTTGGCGACCGCCCCATAATCCGCCCACACGCAAAACAACTCATTCAAGGCCCGGTTTTTTTCCCGGGAGATGGTCTGCGCCAACGGGAAACGATGACGGGTCACGACCCACAAGGCCGTATAGCGCGGATCCGGGGCCGGCGAGGGCCGCAATCGACCCAATCGAATCGCGTCGGCCACCAAAAAAGCGTCACCGGGATCGGTTTTGGCGCGATCGACATAGGTTTTGCGAAATCCTTGCACAATGCTGGGATTCAGCAAAAACCATTGGGGTTGCCACCGCTGCAAGACGGTCGTTTGGGCCAACGCCTCAAACAGCGGCCAGTGGTACACCGAGGTCGACTCCAAGCCGACCGCCAAGCGGTCGAATTTCTCGGCTTGGATTATCAGCCAGCCGATCCGCTGGTCAATTCCGGTCTGATGGTTTGGCACGCGCAAGCGAGCCTGCGTCGTGCCGTCCTGGCATGGTACAGACCACGTGTTCAGCTTGACTCACATCGATGCCTACAAACAAAGTCGACAACATGGGATCAATCTCCTTTCTAAGATGATAGTGATCACATCATATCGATCCGGAAAGGGAACCGGTCGATGCCGACTGATTGGCGATGCCACCTCGTCATCAGCCGTCACGCTCCACCCAGTTGTGCGACGGCACCGCTGCCAACGGTGCACTCAATGGAGGGCGGCAACCCGCGCGTTAGCTTCCAATCAGTGGGTCGACCCAGCAGTCTTCGGGAGCCTTCTGGCACCCTTTCGGGTGTCCCTCGAGGCAGGGGAATGTAGCTTGAGTCGTCTGGATCAAGTCCAGCATCATCGACCGGGCCTTGCAACGCAAGACAAATATTTCCAAATCGGGATCGGTTTAGATGTTGGCCCTGGCCAGGGCCAACATCTAAACCCTTGGGACTCACTTCGCTAGGAAGCAGGTCCAAGCCTAATATCTTTATACGAGGGGAATTGAGAGAGTAGAGAATGCAGTAGGGAATAGGACGACTAGGCGACAAATGGGTGTACTAAAAAAGGGGGTTCCACAGCGCGGCCGGAAACCCGCATCAGTTGGGCCTCCCATCGTTATCATAAGCTGTACCAATAACGACTTCGTTGTGGGTACACACGCTCGTTGTTGCTATAATTTCTATTGTGAATGCTTATTTTGGGAAGCGCGGAGGTGCTTCCAGTTTCCAAGACAATGGTACATACTTTCACTGTTGGGTTATCTTTATTTATAGGGTAATGGCGATTGGAATGTAAGCGTCGGAACGATTGGCGAAAGTGAGGGCGATAAAAATGGGCAGTGCACAAACGATGTCGATCAGTCGGCCAGATGTGGGAATGTGGGAGACGTTCACAGTATGTCCCGTTTATGCGGATGGGTCGAGTCCCGGTCCTGACGGGGGCCATGGGAAATATAAAATTGAATTTGTACTGGGCATCTCCACATTTAAAATTGAAGATGTCACGATTGCATTTGAAGCTCAAGGAGATTCGTTCATACAATTTCGGGTATTCGGATTTCTTGATTGATTTGCGGGATTCGACCGCGCATGACAATTCGAGGCAAAATCGGATTCTATGATTGATCTGGGTGGCGTTGACACGATACCCTGTTCTAAGCCGATCAACAGATCGCGGCAGACGGAAAGGATGACATCGTGGAGATCCCCAACTTCTTGAACCTCCCTCGCTACACCATTACCGCCTTTGAGGAAACCGATGATGCCTACCACGTTGCGGCCGAAATTCCGGAACGGCCGGCTGCCTGTCCCCATTGCGCCCATGGTGGGTTCGTCGGATTTGGCCATCGGGAACAGTGGATTCGAGATCTCCCGATGCACGGCAAACGGGTACGACTATACCTGCGCACCCGTCGATTTCGCTGCAAGTCGTGCCATCGGACATTCTACGAGACCTTGCCCGATGTGAACGACAAACGGTTAATGACTCAGCGCCTCGTGGCGTGGATAGGGCCCCAAGCGATGCGACGGCCCTTTGTCCATGTCGCAGAGGAGGTGAGCGTTGACGAGGCCACGGTGCGCGATGTGTTCAGCGATTATGTGGCCCAATGGGAAGCCCACCGACACGTGGAAACCCCGACATGGCTCGGACTGGATGAAATTCACCTGACCAAAGCGCGCGGTGTGGTTACCAATGTGGGGGAACGCACGCTCGTCGACATCCTCGTGGACCGCCGCAAAGACACGGTCTCACGTTACTTAGGGCGGCTCCCGGATCGGTCGCGGATTCAACTGGTGGCCATGGACATGTGGCGGCCGTACAAGGAAGCTGTCGAGGCCGTCTTGCCCCAGGCCATCATTGTCATTGACAAGTTCCACGTGCTCAAGATGGCCAATGCCGCGGTCGAACGGGTCCGCAAGCAACTCCGGCAGTCGCTCACGCCGGCCCAGCGCCGAGGACTCATGCACGACCGGTTTGTCCTCTTGAAGCGGGAAGCCGACCTGGCCGACCGGGAGCAACTGCTGTTGTCCATGTGGACAAAAAACTTCCCGGACCTCGGGGAAGTGCACCGTCGAAAAGAAGACTTTTTCCGCCTCTTCGAATGCCGGAGCCACGAAGAGGCCCACCGTCAGTTTAGGATCTGGGAGGCTGGGCTCGCCGGCGACATGGCGACCGCGTTCACGGAACTCACCACGGCGTGGCATCACTGGGAACGAGAAATCCTCGCGTATTTCGACCATCCGATCACCAACGCCTATACCGAAAGCCTCAATAGTTTAATCCGCGCGACGGATCGGATCGGGCGCGGGTACAGCTTTGCCGCGCTGCGGGCGAAGCTCTTGTGGTCGGAAGGCGTCGACAAAGCCACCTATCGACGAGCCAAAGTACCCCGGAGAGCGCCCCCTGGCGGACGAGCCACCTACCGCCTACGGAGGCTCCTTCCTCAGGCCGGTGTCCAACACAATGGTTCTACGGGAAGATGACGCCATGGACTACGGGATCAAGCTGGACCATGTCGAGGCTCGCATCCAAAAGGGAATTAGCATCGTCCGAGGAAAAGAGACAGTAAAGCGATAACTAGTCGACATGTTGGAAGGGACCAACGCTAGCCGTGCCACGGGTACGCGGTCCTCCGACCAAGGCACGGCTGGACTCGGTGACATGGTCCTTTATTTGACTGCCGTGATTCGTAGAGCCTTCGCTAGAAATTCCGCCATTCGCTCACTCTCACCAGCCTCCTGGGGGTTTTCGAGGAGAGACAGAATAGTAGCTTTCAAGTATAGTAGCCGGACTAGTTGTTTGACGTCGTCCGTTCGAAAGATATAATCAATGCCATCGTTGCACAGAGATAGAGCCTCTTGCGCGAGGCCACGTGCAAGCTG
>JAKADJ010000085.1 GCA_021820645.1 Bacillota bacterium | reverse complement strand
ATCGTGACTAAGCAAGGCGATGCTTTTTCCTCCATTTCAATGGATTGGAAATGGCGGAGGGAGTGGGATTCGAACCCACGCTAGGCTTTAAGCCTACTAACGGTTTAGCAAACCGTCCTCTTCGGCCAACTTGAGTATCCCTCCACGGCACACGCTATGGTACCATACGCGCCAGCTCATTGACAAGTAGAGAACACTGGAATTAGCGTTCTTCGTAATACCGTAAAGCACGTCCTGGCATGCGCCCAGTATGGCGGTTATCGTGCCAAACTAGGGACCCATTGACGTATACTCGGTGAATTCCCTCGGCGGTCTGGTGCGGATTTTCAAAGGTCGCAACGTCATCCACGCGATCTGAGTCTAACAATACTAAATCCGCCACATATCCGCTCGCAATACGCCCCCGATTTTTGAGTCCTAAGCGTTGCGCAGCCAAGCCCGTCATACGATGGATCGCTTCTTCAAGAGATACCCAGTGTTTTTCACGCACAAATTCGGCAAGGACGCGAGGAAAGGTTCCATACGTCCGAGGGTGTGGATTACCTTGACTTAACGGACCATCCGGGGCCGATCCGCCGCCATCTGTTCCCACTAAGGTACGCGGGTGACGGAACACGCGTTCCACATCTTCTTCACCCATCCCAAATCGGATCATGCTAACCTGCATCTCGTTGTCTTGAAGAATTTTTATGAGTGCCGTGACCGGCGCCATTCCCCAGTTTTCTGCGATGCGTGCCAAACTCTTTCCTTGTAGACGGCGGTCTTGGCCATCACGCACCGTTCCGATTCGAGTACGATCCCATCCGAAGCGCGATTCCTTCGCCTCCGTCTCATTCATAATACGACGCAATAGGGTATCGTCCCGTAGACGCTCCAAAGCCTTTTGAGCACCGCCAATGAGAGCCCAATCCGGCAACAAGGCTGTCAAGGATGTTGCACTAGCCACATAAGGATATTGATCCATATATACATCCTGGCCGCTAGCGATAGCTTGGTCGATGTGCTCCAAAGTTATCCGGGTCTTGCCCCAATTGTGTGGACCCATTGCCTTATGATGCGATAACTGAACACCGACCCCCGCTTCTCGACCGATCCTAAGCGCCTCATCCACCGCTTCCACCAAGGTGTCGCCTTCATTCCGTAAATGAGAAAAATAGAGGCCCTGGTATCGGGCAATAGGGCGGGTCACTTCAACCACTTCATCCGTTGGCGTATAGCATCCCGGCGGATAAATGAGACCCGTGGACAATCCGACAGCGCCCGCTTGCATCGCGGCATCGACAGCTTCTTGCATGGCACGGATTTCCTCTACCGAAGCGGGTGCATCGCCTTCTCCCATCACACCCCGACGCAAGGTACCATGACCAATGAGCGCTAAAATGTTGACGGCCATCTGGCCGTCGATAAAATTCAGATATTCTTTCATGCTACTATAGGGGCGCTTCAACTGATGCCTATCGAAAAATTTTCCAACCTCGTCCTGCATATGTCCATATAAAGGCGCGCCGGAAATCCCGCACTGTCCGATTATCTCCAACGTAATCCCTTGCGAGATCTTACTAACAGCTCGTCCGTCCGCGAATAACGTTAGGTCGGAGTGGGAATGCATATCAATGAATCCAGGGGTAACTGTCAACCCGTCTGCTTCAATGTGGGTACCAGCAAGTGTCGGGGGTGTCGTAGCAACACGTTCGATGCGGTGATCGACGACGGTGACAAATCCCGTAAAACCAGGAGTCCCCGTTCCATCGACAATGCGGCAGTTTGCCAATGTAAAACGTTCCACGGCGCTAAATCGCCTCCAACAAAGCACCTATCCCTCAGAATAAGCACGACTTCAAAAAGTGGCGGAGGGGACAGGACTCGAACCTGCAAGCCTTTAGGGCGGCGGTTTTCAAGACCGCTGCGTTACCAATTACGCTACCCCTCCACAAATCTTAACTTGATTATTGTACCGCATTGGCCCTCCTCAGAAAAGAACTCAATTTCTCCCTATCGGTTGTCGGTGCCTTCCGGATTGGCCTCCAATCCAACCCAGAACCACACCAAAGAGCGCCAATTCCAGTGCGTTGTAGAATACCAAAGAAATGAAATTGGGATGCTGCACGGAATTTGACAAAATTTGCCTATTAGTCGCGTTCAAGGTCTTGCCATGAGCCATCGCAACAAATTCCATGGCATGGATTAACGTGGCCTTTTTGGGCATGGCCACGGCGGCCACCCAATGGGCCATGCCGGCAACAAGCCCATAGCTGGCTCCAAATCCTGCCGCGGTCTGACTCGGTCCCAAACCGCGACGTGCGGCCAGACTTCCTACCATCAGCAACAATAGAGCCGGTACCAAATTTTCCAAGACCAGCGGCCAGGACGTCGCACCAGTACCGACAATGTCCATGCTAAATCCGACAAAAAGATAGGGGATTGCTAAAGCGATTCCGATGACACTTGCTAGCAACCCCAACTTCACGCCAAAACGTAATGACGTCGACATGACTTGGCTCCCTCTTAGATTTCTTCGAAGCCCGGCATATACGATTGCAGCACCTTGGGAATGCGTACATGGCCCGTGGCGGTTTGGTAATTTTCGACGATGGCCGCGATGGTACGTCCAATCGCCAAGGCACTGCCATTGAGCGTATGAACAAATTCCGTCTTCTTGGATCCATGGGGTCGATAACGCATGTCCGATCGTCGAGCCTGAAAATCTGTCATATTGCTCACCGAGGAAATTTCCACATAACGATCATAGCTCGGCATCCATACCTCAATATCGTAGGTCTTGGCCTGTCCAAACCCCATATCACCCCCACACAGGAGCACAGTCCGATACGGTAACCCTAATTCTTCCAACAACGTCTCCGCGTCTCGTAACATGGCATCCATCGCCTCTGTAGACGTTTCGGGGGCCACGATGCGCACCAATTCCACCTTGTCAAATTGATGCTGTCGTATCACCCCGCGTGTATCACGACCCGCTGCGCCTGCCTCGGCACGAAAAGAAGGCGTATAGGCACAATATTTGAGAGGCAGATCATCTGACGCCAAAATTTCGCCTCGATGCAAATTTGTCAGGGGAACCTCTGCAGTGGGAATCAGGTAGTACCGATGATCGTCTACCGCAAACGCATCTTCGATAAATTTGGGAAATTGACCAGTTCCTACCATCGAATCATAATTGACGAGGTACGGCGGTGCAATTTCTAGATACCCACGATCGCGCGCGTGGTCCAACATATAATTGGCCAGAGCCCGGATTAATCGGGCTCCCGGTCCCTTAAATACCGTAAAGCGCGCGCCAGAAATTTTGCGGGCCCGCTCGAAATCAAATATTCCGAGACTTTCCCCAAGGTCCCAATGCGGTTGGGGTGCAAACGAGAACCGCGGAATACTCCCTTCTCGATGGAGTTCAACATTGTCCTCCGCCGTATTCCCATTAGGCACCTCGGGTAGGGGTGTATTAGGCACCGTAAGGAGAAAGTGTCGTAATTCTTCATCTAACGGCGCGATGGAAGCCTCCAAGGCACGAATTCGATCCCCCACATCCCGCGTCCTTTCTATCAGGTCGGTGGCATCTTCACCCCGTTTCTTTCTCGTCGACACCTGCTCGGAATTTTGATTCCGTTCCGCCTTAAGCGTCTCGATTTGGGCCAGAATAGATCGCCGATCTTCATCGAGCTTCTGAACCTTTCCCAAATCCATCACGACATTTTTTTTGGCTAGCAAGGTTTCGATTTCTTGCGGATTTTGACGGATGCGCCGAATATCCAGCATCATAATCCTCCCCTACACAAATTGTTATTGTCCGCTGTTTCTCCCATTTCACGAACTCGTCTCTCACATCTTCTGCCACAGGGTATCGAGGGCGTGTTCCATCGGCTCTTGGGCAATTCCGCGCTCCGTGATAATCGCAGTAATCAGAGAATGCGGTGTCACATCAAACGCTGGATTATAGACGGGCATCGCTTTCGGAGCGATAGGCTTCCCTAACACGGTGCGTACTTCGTCTCCATTCCGTTGCTCGATAGGAATCTGATCCCCGTGCGTGGTGGCAGGGTCGAAGGTGGAGATCGGGGCCGCTACGTAAAAAGGAATGTGATGGTAGTACGCCAAAATCGCCAGGCTATAGGTCCCAATTTTATTGGCCGTGTCGCCGTTGCGCGCAATCCGGTCCGCTCCCACGATCACCGCATCCACCTGTCCACTCGCCATCAAATGGCCCGCCATACTATCGGTAACCAGACGGGATGGAATCCCATCATGTTCGAGTTCCCAAGCGGTGAGACGGGATCCTTGCAGTAAGGGTCGGGTTTCATCGACAAACACCTCACGAATCCAGTGTTTTTGGTGTAGTGATCGGATGACTCCGAGGGCGGTTCCAAAACCTGCCGTGGCCAAGGATCCCGTATTACAGTGAGTTAAGATCCCGACTGGCCCGGTAAAAAGACGGGTCCCCCATTCCCCCATCGTCCGATTATCCTGTTCGTCTCGCTTTTTAAGGGCGTCGGCCATGTCCCGCAGGTGATCGACGGCTTTCGCCGCCGTCCAACCGGCTATTTGATTCATCGCCTGATCAATAGCCCAAGCCAAATTCACCGCAGTCGGCCGGGCATTTCGAAGGGTTTGTGCAGACACCTGCAACTTTTCCAAGAATTGCTCCTGATCCGTGAGTCGCGCTGCCTCTAACCACAACCCATAAAGTCCTGCGATCCCGATGGCCGGTGCGCCCCGTATCGCCAGTGTGGCAATAGCCTCTCGAACCTGTGCGCCCGTGTCACACGTGATCCATTCCACGATATCCGGGAGTTTTCGTTGATCCAAAATCTCGACCTTGTCACCCACTCGGCGGATCGATTCAATATCTGCTGTCATGGCGATTCCTCCATAAAAAAATACTCATCCCTCAACCGACTGGTTAGGGACGAGTGTTCTCGCGGTACCACCCTATTTGACGCCTGAAGGCGCCCTCTCTGCTAGATGATAACGGATCTCTCCGTCGGTCTTGGCCGAACTCTCAAGAAGTGGATACCGAGCACACTGTGACTGGGTTTCACCAAGTTTCCCAGCTCTCTACACACAGCATTTCCGGATTGCTTCTGTCATCAAGTCTTGTGGCTATATCTTGACGGGTCTCTCATTGAAAGTCAAGAAGCCGATTGGACTCATAAAAAATCCCCAAACCCAGTGAGCGGTCTCGATGTCAGGCCTCGCCAGAGGAGTCCTTGATGCCACATCGCTCGGTGGTTCGCGAACGAGCTTTCCGGTATCACAAGTCCACCCAAAGCCCGCACCTCCCGCAGCGTGTCATATTACACCCTCTGTGCTCAATTCCTTGTGTCAACAGCATGGACGCCAGAAACTCCTGGCCCATTAGTGTTGGCGCACTTTATCGAGAAAATATTGATGGACTCGAATATCGTTCGTCATTTCGGGGTGAAACGAACTCACCAGCAACGAACCCTGTTCCGCCATTACAATTTGTCCCTGATAGTACGCCAAGGGTTTCACCTGAGGCCCGATGTTTTTCACCTGGGGAGCGCGAATAAACACCGCAGGAAAGGGATCTCCCCCTATCCCATCGATTTGAAGCGGCGCCTCAAACGACGCCACCTGTCGACCGTAGGCATTGCGGTCGGCGATCAAATCCATCGCGCCGATGCGAGCCGGAGATTTGCCCACCACCTCTTTCGCTAGCAGAATGAGACCGGCACAGGTGCCATAGACCGGGAACTGTTCATCACGGATTCGCGTTCGAATGGCGTCAATAAGCCCTTCTTCCTCCATCAACATGCCAATCGTGGTGCTTTCGCCACCCGGAATAATGAGCCCATCGACCGGGGCTAGATCGCCTAACGTTCTCACTTCAATCGCTTCGGCCCCGGCTTTTTGGACGTGTTGGAGATGCTCGCGGACATCTCCCTGAATCGCTAAAATTCCAATCCTCATGGGTCTTAGATTCCCCGATCCTGCATGCGGTCTTGCGGTAACAATGTAGCCATCTCAAGTCCAGGCATAGATTCCCCGATGTCTTCGGATACCTCCGCCACAATCTTCGGGTCATTGTAGTGCAAGGTAGCCCGCACCACTGCGCGAGCCATTTTCTCGGGATCCGACGACTTGAAGATGCCTGATCCCACGAAGATTCCATCCGCGCCGAGTTGCATCATCAAGGCTGCATCCGCCGGCGAAGCAACCCCACCCGCGCTAAAGTTCACCACCGGTAGTCGGCCAAGCTCCTTAACCCGCCGGATCAGATCGAGGGGGGCCCGGAGTTCTTTGGCTAAATCGGGCAGTTCTACGTCGGGTGTTGCCACCACGTGGCGTACCTGCGCGTTCACTTGGCGCAGATGCCGTACCGCTTCCACCACATTTCCGGTGCCGGGTTCTCCCTTAGTACGAATCATTGCGGCACCCTCAGCAATTCGGCGGAGGGCTTCTCCGAGGTCCCGAGCTCCACAGACGAACGGTACATTGAAACCCCATTTATCAATATGATACTGGTCATCCGCCGGCGTCAGCACTTCACTTTCGTCAATGTAATCGACTTCTAGCGCCTCGAGAACCTGCGCCTCAACAAAATGACCGATACGGGCTTTGGCCATTACAGGGATGGAGACGGCCTCCATGATACTCTTGACGATACGAGGACTGGCCATCCGAGCCACCCCCCCGGCAGCACGAATGTCCGCCGGAACCCGTTCCAGTGCCATAACGGCGACCGCACCTGCCCGTTCTGCAATCACTGCTTGTTCGGGTGTCGTCACGTCCATAATAACGCCGCCTTTTAACATCTCGGCCAACCCCGATTTGACGGTAAACGTTCCTTGCTGTTTGTCTGCCATGATTAATCTCCTTTTCTTCAGCTACTTGGGTTAAATCGTTATACTTCTTCCTCTTCATTATCCTCGTCAGGAGCCACTAACGTAAAGGCCATGACTTGCTGTGTCCCTTCCAAGCGCATAATCGTTACCCCTTGAGACGCCCGACCTTGTCGCGACACACCCTCTACGGCCATACGAATCAGCGTCCCTTCGGTAGAAATGACCATAAACTGCTCGTTGCCGTAGACTGGAGCAATTCCAACCATCGACCCTGTTTTACGAGTGAGGTGCAAGCCAATAACACCTTGACCCCCTCGTGCCGTTCGACGGAATTGCTCAAAGGGTGTCCGCTTGCCAAACCCGTGTTCAGTCAAGATCAAGATCTCCGGTTGATCCGTGACCACGGCCAACGAAACGACCTGGTCATCTTTTTTCAGTCGTATTCCCTTGACACCATGCGCAGACCGCCCCATCGACCGCGCGTCGGTTTCGGGGAATCGAATCACTTGGCCATCTCGTGTCGCTAGCATAATCTCGGCCGATCCGGTCGTGGATTCCACCCCAATCAGCTCATCGCCCTCATCAAGACTAATGGCAATAATCCCGCCACCTCGCCACGAGGTGTACTCCGAAAGCGCTGTGCGCTTAACGACTCCCTTACGGGTTGCAAAGAACCAATAGGTTTCGCTGGGATCTTGCGACAAGGTTTGCACCGCCGCGATACGTTCCCCTTGCTCCAGGGCGATCAAGTTGGCCACGGAAATTCCTTTGGCTTGGCGTCCCGCTTCGGGAATTTCATGGACTTTGACGCGGTAGATCCGCCCGCGGTTCGTAAAGAAACATAGATACGCGTGTGTGGAGGCCACAAAGAGCTGACCAATGAAGTCATCTTCCCGGACTGTACTGCCGGCCACTCCACGACCCCCACGCCGCTGGGCCCGGTACACATTAGTGGCGGACCGCTTAATATACCCACGATGCGTGATAGTGACCACCATGTCTTCTTCAGGAATCAGGTCTTCGTCGCTAATATCCCGCGCGGCTGCACCAATCATGGTACGGCGCGCGTCACCATACTTGTTTTTTATCGCGATGAGATCATCCTTGATGATGTTGTACACCAGTTGGTCGTCGGCCAAAATAGCCTTTAAGCGGCGAATTTCGGCCTGCAGTTCTTGATATTCCGCTTCGATTTTTTCCCGTTCCAACGCGGTGAGTCGTTGCAGACGCATCTCCAAAATCGCCGTCGCCTGAATCTCTGACAGACCGAATTGCGTCATGAGCCCATTGCGTGCCACGTCCACTGATTCAGCAGCGCGAATCAGTTTGATCACCTCATCAAGAAATTGCAAGGCAATCCTGAGTCCTTCCAAAATGTGGGCACGTGCTTCCGCTTTGGCCAATTCAAACCGGGTACGGCGGATAATGACATCTTTCCGGTGACCGATAAAGTAATGGAGAATTTCTTTCAGTGACAAAACTAAGGGTCGGCCATCGACCAGCGCTAACTGGATGATCCCAAAGGTTTGTTGCAGGGCCGTGTACTTATAGAGTTGATTCAACACGACATTGGGTACGGCATCGCGTTTGAGATCGATCACAATGCGGACACCCTCACGATCGGACTCGTCGCGAAGGTCCGCAATCCCCTCAATCTTACGATCGTGGACTAGGTCCGCAATTTTTTCGATTAAGCGCGCCTTA
>JAKADJ010000084.1 GCA_021820645.1 Bacillota bacterium | reverse complement strand
GAATTGCTTAAACGGATCTGGCGCGAGATGAATCTTACCATCATTCTTAGTGAACATGACATGGAGGTGGTGTTCGGGTTGGCGCAGAAGATCACGGTGTTGGTATCGGGACGGGTGTTGGCCGATGGAGACCCCATTCTCGTGCGGTCCAATCCGGATGTTATCCGCGCATACCTGGGGGATGACTAACATGGCTGAAAATTGCTTAGAGGTCAAAGATTTACATGCCTATTACGGACAGAGTCACGTGCTCCAGGGAGTATCGCTCTCCGTGGCAGAAGCGGAGTGCGTGGCACTTTTAGGACGCAACGGAGTCGGTAAAACCACGACGCTCCGGTCAATTTCCGGACTGATGGAAAAGGCCACAGGGCACGTCGGACTAGGTAATGTGGCGCTGCTCGGCCAATTGCCTCATCGGATCGCACGTTCTGGGGTTGTTTATGTGCCATCCGGGCGTAGATCTTTTGCCCGGTTGACCGTCAAAGAGAATCTGCAGTTGGCGGCATCGCGGGTTCCTGGCAATAAGCAAAGAGCTGTAGACGATGTACTTTCGGTATTTCCGGGTCTCATCGAGCGGTTGGAAGTGCCAGCAGGTGTGCTGTCGGGAGGACAAAATCAGATGCTTAAGATGGCTCGTGCGCTATTAACGCAGCCAAAGTTTCTCTTGTTGGATGAACCGGCCGAAGGACTGGCCCCGCAAGTCGTGCATCAGATGGGCGACCACATTCGTGTACTGGTGGAAAGAGGGGTCGGCATCCTACTGGCGGAACAAAACGCACGATTTGCCTTACGGCTTTCCCACCATCTTTACATTCTCGATAAAGGGACGGTGAAAATGGAAAAGATCGGGCCGGATCTCTACGGGGACCAGGAGGTGCTCGCTAGTCTTGGAGTCTAACGGGGTGTCCGGTAATGCATTAAATGGGGTACGGATTTTGGATTTCACGCAGGTCCTATCTGGACCATTTGCCACCATGCTCTTGGCGGATGCCGGCGCCGATATCGTAAAAATCGAACGGCCCGGCGTAGGCGATATCACCAGGCAATGGGGCCCCCCGTTTGTTCGTGGCGAGAGTCTTTATTTCACTGCGTTCAATCGGGGCAAGAGGAGCGTCATGGCAGATCTGCGGGACCGCACCGATAGAGATAACGTTAGGAGGCTGGCCGAGAGAGCCGACGTCGTCATCGAAAACTTGCGGCCTGGTACGCTTGATAGATTTGGCCTCGGGTACCCCGATCTAGAGCGCGATTGTCCGCGCCTCATCTATCTTTCTATATGTGGATACGGACCGGCTTCACTTCGCGTCCGAGACCCCGCGCTCGAAGTGGTGTTGGAGGCCGAATCCGGCATGATGGCAATCACAGGGAACGGGGAGCCGGTCCGTCAAGGCATCGCCGCCATTGATATGATGTCGGGCATGATTGCAGTCGCGAAGATTTTTGAGGGGCTCTACCAACGGACCCGAACTGGGAAGGGTCAACACATCGTATGGAGTTTGGAAAAAACCGCTCACTTAATGATGACTCATCCCTATCTGATGGATACGGTGGCCCAATCCTCGTATCCCGCCATGGGGACCACCCATCCAAGTATTGCACCCTATGAGCATTTTCTTACGGCCGACAGGCCAATTATCCTGGGGGCGGTCAATGACCTACAATTTGCGCGGTTGTCGGATGTGATGGGACATCCCGAATGGTGTAAGGGGGTGTGGAATACGAATGCGGGTCGGGTGGCTTCGCGGGAGGAACTGCATCAACGTTTGCAATCAGGTCTAATTAAGGAGAGTGCCGAAACCTGGGTCAATCGGCTACGTGGCGCGCGACTCGTGGTCGGTGTCATACGTCCTCTATCGGAAGCGGTTACTCAATGGCAAAGTACTCAGCATCCGGCACTATCCTCAGAAGATCCAGCGTGGGGCCAAGTCACGTACCCGGCATCGCCGTGGCGGCCCCACGGCACGGTTAAGCGAGCCCCGGGTCTGGGTGAAAGCCGTATGGAAGACGTGTTACATCGGTGGTGTCAACCAAGCGAGATAGAATACGGTCCAGGAGATGCCTAACGGGAAAGCCATACGCATTGAAGGAATGATGCCGACGGAGTTTAGGACGATTTTAACGGAAGAAGCGCTGGAATTTTTGTGGGGACTCGACAAGGACTTCGGAGCGCGACGCCGGCACCTATTACCCCGACGGATAGATTTGCAACGGGGAATTTGATGCGGGTTCTATCCCCGGTCTTAGCGATCATTCAAAGGGTGTTCAAGGATACCCGAAGGCTTGCAGGATCACTGGGTGGAAATAACTGGGCCCACCGACCGCAAGATGATTATCAATGCGATGAATTCCCCGTACTGTTGCGCATCCGCTCGGCGGGACCTCCCAGGTTCTCGCCCACGAACGCTGTGTACTCTTCTATCCCGTACCGAAGGAGATAGGAGGCGATTGCGGCTGGCGTATTCTCATCGTCGGTCATTAGGGCGACTTTGGAAGCTCCGTTGATGCGTTGCGCGAGCCCCTTATGGGCCGGCCATGTAGGCTGATTACCGAACCGTGCGACGAGATAGGATCCGATATCGCCCGGGCATCTTCCTAAACAGGCGTGCCTAAACGCGAAAGAAGCTACCAAGGATCGCAGCTTTACCTCTCATCTACCCAGTCAGGCCAGCAAGAGAGTCGCGAGGTGCTTAATGTCTTGGAGGCAGCAGACGCCGACAGGCATCGGTGCGGTCCGTCGCGGACATTACCGCCGAGATAACCGCCAGGCCATTCGCCCCGGCTCGCCAGACGGCGTCTGCTGTGTCCATTTGAATACCCCCAATGGCGACTACCGGGGCCACAGTGTTCGCCGCTCGCGCCAACGCACGAAACCCATCAACACCTAAGGCTGCCCCGGCATCGGGCTTAGATTGGGTCGGGTATACCGGCCCAATGCCCAAATAGTCTGGTCGGGCGAGGCGAGCCGTGGCCAATTCTTTGAAACTACCGACGGAAAGGCCAATAGCCAGGGTGGGCGCCAGTCGCCGAACTGCAGCCACGGGGAGGTCGTCTTGGCCTACATGGACGCCATCCGCGTCAGCGGCCAGTGCGACGTCAAGGCGATCATTGACAATAAACGTAAGGCCGACCAGGCGGGTTGCCTGGCGGAAGGCTTGGGCGGATTGGAACAGCTCGTGTCCGGTAGACGTCTTACCCCGAAGCTGAACCACCGTAGCGCCGCCACGTTGAATAGCTTCGCAAAAAGGCAGGACATCTCCGGTCGGAACTTGCGCCGGATCCACCAAGACATGCAATGTGAAGTCGAACCGCTGCATCATGAGTAGTCTCCTTGTGAGGAATCTGGGCGCCGAAATCGGATCGGATTAAACGGCGTGAGGTCCATGGGATCCGATTGGTTCGTGGCCCAGCCCCGGATGATGTCCGCAGTAATCGCGGATAGCAGGACCCCATTGCGATAATGGCCGGTAGCTAGATAGAGGCCCTGCAACCCCGGCCATGGGCCGAGCACGGGGAGCCCGTCTGCACTTTTCGGTCGGAGACCCGCCCAGAAGCGTTCGACATAAGCGTTTGACTGGGTCAGTCCAAAACTCTCGAGGATTTTTGCTAGTTGACTGACGCCCTGGGTCGTGACACGCGAATCGTACCCGGCGTCATCTTCGGTGGCACCCACCACTAATCGACCGTCGCGCTTGGGCACCACGTAGGTGTGACCGTCAAACACAATGTGCTGAAAGGCTCGCTGATCTTGTTTGATCGACACGACCTGCCCTCGAATGGGTACGACGGGCAACGGAGGTCGCAGGCTATCCATTACCAAACTGGACCAAGATCCCGCCGCCATCACAATACCCTGCCGGGCCCGGAGAGTCTCTAACGGGAGCACGACCCCTTGCACCGTATCGCCGACGATGACTAGGGATCGCACGGGCATCCCAAAATATGCAGTGACTCCTCGCTTGAAGCCAGCTTGAACCGCGGCTTGTACCAATAAGGGTGGGTGAACTTGGCTTTCGGTCGGATCGTAGAGGGCCACACTATAACCCACCAGGTGTGGCTCAAGTTGTTTGAGCAGCGTTTCGTCGACCCATTCTGCACCGTAGGCGGCTTGCCACCGGTAACGATTTTGGAGTCGATCCCGGTCCGCGTCACGCCCGACTTGCAACACGCCCGTGGTATGGTACTGGACATCCATCCCGGACTCCTCAACGAGTTCGGCGATCAGGGTCGGATAGCGTTTTAGACTAAGACGCATGAGTTCGAGGAACGCCCCTGAGGTCTCAGCTTCCGCTAGCGGGGAGAGGATACCGGCGGCAGCGCCGGTGGCTTGTTGACCGGGGCTACCGGCGTCAACTAACGCGACACGGTGACCCTCTTGTGCTAAACGCCACGCGGCCAAGGATCCGATGATGCCAGCTCCCACCACAATCCAATCATAGTGCGTATCCAAGCTCATGCCTCCTCTTCTCGGATGCTACATACCGTACATTGGGGATTGGGACTCAGCGTCAGGGTCCGGGCCCGGGCTTGGAATAAATCGAACGTCCATAAGGTTCCCCGGGGTTCCTCGAGCCCGATTAGATATTGAATCGCTAGGGCGGCCTGAAGTGCTCCCACCATGCCGACCAGAGGACCCAGAATGCCGCTGGTGGCGCAATCCAAATCGGCTCCATCGAGCGATGGCCACAGGCACGACAAGCAGGGGGCGTGACCATAAACGGGAAAGACTTGGGCTTCGTAGCCGACCGCTCCCGCAAAAATTACTGGTACCTGGTGCGCGATTCCCCATCGATTAAGCCACTGACGCGGAAGGGTGGCGTCCAGGCCGTCTAAGATAAGGTCATGGGAATCCACCAGGGAGGGCCCGTTTTCTTCCGTGAGGTAGGTGGGAATCGATTGGATTTGTAAGTCCGGAGCCAGGCGATGAAGAGAACAGGCCGCGGCCTCTACCTTTAAGTGACCGATATCTTCGGGACCGAATAGGATCTGTCGGCCTAGATTGGCTTGGTCTACGGTATCCCCATCAATAAGCGTGAGGTGTCCCACGCCCTGAGCCGCCAAGTATTGCGCCGCCGCGTTTCCTAATCCGCCGACGCCGACCACAGCGATGCGAGCCGATCTGATGCGGGTGGATCGCTCGGGCCGCACCCCAGGGAGCGCCACCAATCGCCTTACCCGTTCTTTGTCGGTAATAAGAGGAACCCGTTGCTTAGGATGTGACATGGGGCATCCCCAACACCGGAGACGATGGATTTGCATCGCCCCGCCTAGGCATTGGTCCCGCCTGGCGACCCCAATAGCCAGCAGCTATGGCCGCTCGCATAGCCCGCGCCATATCGACTGGATTGTTGGCTTTGGCGATGGCGGTGTTGATGAGCACCGCATCCGCACCCGCCTCCATGGCCATGGCCGCGTCGGCGGGGCTACCGATACCCGCGTCCACCACGACCGGGACCTGGACGCGTGCTTTGATCCGCCCGACCTGAAGCACATCCAGGACTCCTTGTCCGGAGCCAATGGGAGATCCGAGCGGCATAATGGCATGAGCCCCGGCTTCCTGCAAGTGGATGGCGAGGACAGGGTCCGGGGTCGTGTACACCATTACCGTAAAGCCCTCTTTCACTAATTGGCGGGTTGCGTCGAGCGTGCCGATGGGATCCGGCCATAATAAGTCGCGGTCACCAATCACCTCCAATTTGATGAGATCGCCGATGCCTGAGGCGCGGGCTAGATGTGCGACTTGAATGGCCTCTTCGGCACTATAACAGCCTGCCGTATTGGGCAAAATCGTGCACCCGGGCGGGATTGCGTCTAGAATGGTCGGCTCGTCCGGGTGATTTAAGTCGACCCGACGTAGCGCTACGGTTACCAAATCGGTTGCCGAAGCGACTAATGCCTCGCGCATTAGGGCCAATGTGGCATACTTACCGGTCCCCACAAACAGGCGGGATTGAAACTGGTACGGTCCAATGACTAGGGGCGGTATATCAGGAAACGTGAATGTCATGGTTATCCTCCTCCAACAAACCGGATGATTTCGACTATATCTTTTGCCTGGATGGGATGTTGCTCGAATACATCGCGAGCAACAATGACTCCGTTGGCGATCACCGCGACTGCTTGGTGGCTCACGCGAAAGTAGTCGAGCAAGGCGCCAACCGTCGAGACATCAGCGACCTGGATGGCTTCTCCGTTCACCGTAAGTTCCATGTTATGTCTCCTTTCTCCGCACGTCATCAGGCCAACCAGGGCTATCAATTGCGTGTCGGATCCGGTAGGCGGCGTTAACGGGGTCAGCTGCCATCCATAACCCGTCGGCTACCACCACCCCCTGTAGCCCTCGACCGCTTAATTGGGGTGCGGTCGTAGGGGTGATGCCACCAATGGCCGCTACCGGCTTTACGCTACCGTCGATGATGGTGTCTAACCCATGCCGCGGGGGTGTATTCGGTTTTGAGCGTGTCACAAACGCATGACCCCATATCAGAATATCCGCACCCTGGTGCCATCGCGCCTCCTCGAGGGTATGGGCCGCCGCGGATAGCATGCGAGACCAATGGGCCCGCACGGCTGACGCCGGCATTTGCCCTGCCGGTAGGTGCCAACCTTCAGCATCAATGGCCAGCGCTACCTCTAGGGGACCGTTTATCCAGAGCGGGGTATCGGGCACCATGTGCCGCACGCGACGGGCCACCTGGAAAAGCTCATTGGGAGTAGCCAGTTTGTGCCGTAATAGTAAGGCGTCCGCGAATGACAGGACCGCGGGCATGAGGGCCCAAGCCGCGTGCGGGAAACGGGGCACATCCAATAGCCCGATCAGGAACGGGGACGGGAACGGCTTGGTTGGTATGGTCACGGCTGTCTCCCCTTCATCTTTGGTCTTTAGCGGGGCATGTGCATCCTTTGGTAGCTTACTGATACAACTGACGTCCCGCTTCCCGAAATTCGTCGGCTTTTTCTTTTAAACCTTGCTCGCGGGCCATGGCAATTTCCATGCCGTGGGCGGCCGCATAGTCGCGAATATCGTGGCTGATTCGCATACTACAAAATTTGGGTCCGCACATCGAACAGAAATGTGCGGTTTTAGCTGGCTCTGCTGGTAATGTTTCATCGTGGAAGGCTAGAGCGCGTTCCGGATCCAAAGCCAAGTTAAATTGATCCCGCCAGCGAAACTCGAAGCGGGCCTTGGAGAGCGCATCGTCGCGTTCTTCGGCACCGGGATGGCCCTTGGCCAAATCGGCAGCATGGGCGGCAATCTTATAAGTTACCACGCCCTCACGTACATCGTCCCGGTTTGGTAAGCCTAAATGTTCTTTAGGGGTGACATAGCAGAGCATCGCTGTGCCAAACGACCCAATCATGGCCGCGCCAATGGCGGAAGTGATGTGATCATAGCCGGGGGCAATATCGGTGGTCAGGGGTCCCAGGGTATAAAAGGGTGCGTCGTGGCAGATGGCCATTTCGCGGGCGACATTTTCCTTTATTTTGTGCATAGGAACGTGCCCGGGCCCCTCGATCATCACCTGAACATCATGTTTCCAGGCAACTTGCGTGAGTTCACCGAGGGTTTCCAACTCGGCAAATTGGGCGGCATCGTTGGCATCTTTGATCGATCCCGGACGTAATCCGTCACCCAAAGAGAAGGAGACGTCGTAGGTTTTCATAATCTCGCAAATGTCCTCGAAGTGCGTGTAGAGGAAGTTCTCCTGATGATGTGCTAAGCACCATGAGGCCATGATCGATCCCCCACGTGAGACAATTCCGGTCAGACGCTCCGCTGTAAGCGGCACGTAACGTAGTAAAACCCCTGCGTGAATGGTAAAGTAGTCTACCCCTTGTTCAGCTTGTTCGATGAGCGTGTCTCGGTAGATCTCCCAGGTGAGGGCGTTGGTATCTCCGCCGACTTTCTCCAGTGCCTGATAAATAGGAACCGTGCCAACCGGGACCGGGGAGTTTCTTATGATCCATTCGCGCGTAGTGTGAATGTTGCGACCCGTGGATAGGTCCATGATGGTGTCCGCACCCCAGCGGGTTGCCCAGGTCATTTTCTCGACCTCATCCTCAATGGACGAGGAGACCGCGGAATTTCCAATGTTAGCGTTGACCTTAACGAGAAAGTTCCGACCAATAATCATCGGTTCCGCCTCCGGATGATTAATGCTGGCCGGTATGATGGCACGTCCTTGGGCGACTTCATCACGGACAAATTCGGGCGTCACTTGTTCACGAATGGCAATGAACTCCATTTCTGGGGTCACCAGGCCGTGCCGTGCATAATACATCTGGGTGACGGTGTGCCCTGGCTTCGCCCGTAAGGGTTGGCGGGTTAGGCCGGGAAAGATGGTCTCAGCGGGTACCTGGTGCGTTCCTTTGTCTTCGGGATGTATTCCACGACATGGATAGCTCTCTACGTCGCCACGTTCTATAATCCATGGGCGCCTTAAGGGGTTTAAGCCTTCGCTAAAGTCTATCCGCACGCTCTCGTCCGAGTAGGGGCCACTCGTATCGTACACACGCACGGGCGGATTA
>JAKADJ010000083.1 GCA_021820645.1 Bacillota bacterium | reverse complement strand
CTCCTGGAGCAGGACATTGCCGCCCGTTTGACGGCATCTGATGCCTGGCCCATGGCAATCCCTAGACCCGACCAGAGCAGCATGTCTGCATCATTCTCCGCATCCCCAATGGCCATCACCTGAGACGCCTCCACCCCGAGCCCACGGGCGACCTCTTGCAACGCCGGGCCTTTACCGACCCCTTGACGAACAATTTCCAGGTAATCCTGTTGAGACTTAAAAACGCGAAATTCTAGTGCATGGTCTCTCGTTTCAATCGTAGGTCTAAATTGATCCAAGGTATCTGAATCGGCCTGGATCAAGATCTTCAGGGGAGGTTCGGGCCAATTTAATAGGTCGTCGCCGTTACGGACCAAAGCTGGGATATGGTTGCTTTCGATGTAATGTCGAGCCCGGCTATCCTCACGCGAAATCCACATTTCGTCACCAATATAGACTTGCGTGAGTAAGTTATGGTCCAATGCTTGGCGAATGACAAATGTGGCGGCCTCGGTCGACAGCCCGTGGCGAAAAATCGGGGTCGCGGCCGGCATAGATACGGCCAGCCCCCCATTGTACGCAATGAGGGGCCCTGGACGGAGTTGCATTTGAATCCAATACCGGCGGGCCGATTGAACCATGCGGCCTGTCGCCACCATCACCTGAATCCCTCGTGCTTGTGCGCTTTGAATAGCTTGGAGCAATCGAGGCCCAACCTCTCCCGTTGCCTGCACCGAGGTGCCGTCTAGGTCGAGCGCAATAAGCTTTATGTGTGTTTGAATACCCAATGAATTCCTCCTGAGATGATTCCTAATAATAGGGCCCCCCATAGGGCGGGCATAAAGCCACTCACCACAAAACCCGGCACGATAGCCGACACCAACCAGAGCATCAACGCATTAATGACCCAACCAAAAAGCCCCAACGTCAAAAGAGTAATCGGGAAAGTCAGAATCCTCACGACGGGACGCACGATGGTATTCACCAGTCCGAGGGCTACACTCGCCCAAATCACGCTGGCAGTGGTCGCCGCGGATATTCCAAGGCCGAGGTGACTAATGATTCCCAGTCCGACAGCAGTTGCGATAAACACCACGATTAGACGCATCTATGTCTCCTTTCCCAGCTCTGGCTTATAGAGCTCACGTAAGTAGCTTACCACGGCCTCGGCCGCTTTGGTCGTCATGCCGGGCAAGTGGGCCAATTCCGCGACGGAGGATTCCGAGCGCGCCAGCGCTTTTAGGTCAGGAAAATGGCGCAATACCTGTTTTTTCCGCTGTGGGCCAATCCCCGGTACCTCGTCCAGCAATGACCGCAAATTTCTTTTAGACCGCAGTTGCCGATGAAAAGTAATCGCAAAGCGGTGAGCCTCATCCCGAATATGCTGAAGCAATTTTAAAGGCGGCGAATCCCGGTCCAAAATAATCGGCTCTGGTCGCTCGGGCTCGAAGAGCCACTCATGTTCTTTAGCGAGCCCAAACACGGGAACCATCGGGGCATTCACTTCGTGCATGGCCTTATAAGCATACCCGAGTTGACCACGCCCCCCGTCAATAATCAGTAAGTCTGGAGTCTTGGCAAAGCGCTTGGTATGAACGCTGTCCTCGGCGAGTTGCTGATGCCGAAAGCGCCGCATGATGACTTCGCGCATGGACAAAAAGTCATTGGGGCCTTGAACCGATTGGATCTTAAAACGGCGATATTGACTTTTGTCCGGACGACCATGGGTAAACACGACCATCGACGCGACCGACTCCGTTCCCTGCGTGTTCGAGATGTCGTAGCATTCAATGCGGTCAGGAATGTGGTCCAGTCCCAGCGCGTGCTGCAGTCCGAGTAGGGCATCCTCGCGTTCGCGATCCTTGACTTCAAGCCGACGCGAAGCCTCATCGCGTGCCAGCATCGCGTTTTGTCGCACCATCGCCAACAAACGCTGTTTCTCTCCGCGTTGCGGCACCTTGAGGTCAATGCGACCTCGGCGCGTCTCACGAAGCCACGGGAGGAGATCATCCGGCTCGTCTGGCAATCGTTCAATTAAGATTTCCGGTGGAATATCTTGGGCACGGCCATAGTACTGCAACAAAAACGCCCGGGCAATTTCCCCATCGTTCGTGCCATCCACCCCGGTTAAGGTCATGGCTTCCCGACCGGTCAGCCGTCCCTCCCGCACCCGAAACACCTGGACATACGCGTCTTGGCTATCCACTACCCAGCTGATGGCATCCAAGTTCCGACCGGCATCCCGTGCCACTTTTTGTTGCGCCGTGATTTCCTCAATGGCCCGCACCTGATCCCGCAGTTCCGCGGCACGTTCAAATTCGAGTCGCGCGGCCGCTTCCGTCAATTGGGACACCAGCGTATCACGCACATCCTCCGCTTTCCCCTCCAAAAACAGTTCCACCGACCGCATCATAGCCCGATAATCTTCTCGGGCAATAAGATTCTGACACGGTGCCGGACAGCGCTTAATGTGGTACTCGAGACAGGGCCGGGCGGCATTTTTGAATTTCATATTGGTACAATTACGGATTGGGAAGATCTTGCGTAACAATCGAATGGTTTCATGAACCGATTGAGCACGAGTGTAGGGCCCAAAGTACCGGCTACCGCTCTCCGAAGGCTTTCGGGCAATCAATAGACGCGGAAAGTCCTCTTCCCAGGTTAATCGCAGATAGGGGTACGCCTTGTCATCCTTGAGCCGGATATTGTAGTGAGGCTGCATCTGTTTGACCAGAGTAGCTTCTAGAATCAGCGCCTCGACTTCTGTGTCTGTGGTGATAATTTCGAAGTCCTCCACATGGCGCATCATCGCGGCGACTTTAGGTGCTAATCGGGCTGGATCTTGAAAGTAGCTTCGCACGCGCTGCTTTAAATTCCGAGCCTTACCTACATAAATCACCTGCCCGGCCCCATCCTTCATAAGATACACACCGGACACATCGGGGAGCCCCTGGCGTTTCTTGTCAAGTGCTTCGGATAGGATCGGTACCACCCCCTTAACTCAAAGACCTCACCGCCCGATGGCGGGCGAGATGTTTTTTCAGGTACTGACCGGTGTAGGACTCACCAACCTCCATCACGTGTTCCGGAGCACCCTCGGCGATGATGGTTCCTCCCGCATCTCCCCCCTCAGGGCCGAGATCAATCACCCAGTCCGCACTTTGAATCACGTCTAAATTATGCTCAATAACCAGCACGGTGTCTCCCTGCGCCACCAATCGCTGGAGTACTCCTAAGAGATGGCGAATATCTTCGGCATGGAGCCCCGTAGTCGGTTCGTCCAGCACATACAGTGTGCGACCTTCCGAACGCCGCGACAGCTCGGTAGCGAGCTTGACGCGTTGGGCCTCACCGCCCGAGAGTGTCGTGGCCGGTTGTCCCAGATGAATATAGCCGAGCCCCACATCCGCCAACGTATCCAATTTGCGCTTGAGGCGACTATGATGCTGAAAAAACTCCGTCGATTCGTCCACCGTCATCTGCAAGACGTCCGCGATGGTCTTGCCGCGATAATGCACTTCCATGGTTTCCCGATTATAGCGACGCCCCTTACAGATTTCACAGGGTACATAGACATCGGGCAAAAAGTGCATCTCGATTTTAAGAATTCCATCCCCCTTACACGCTTCGCAGCGACCTCCCCGGAGGTTGAATGAAAAGCGTCCGGCCTTATAGCCGCGAATCGCGGCCTCATTGGTCCCCGCAAAGATCTCCCGAATTACGTCAAAGGCTCCGGTATAGGTGGCCGGGTTGGACCGGGGAGTACGACCAATCGGGCTTTGGTCAATTGCAATGATCTTGTCCAGATTGTCGATACCTTGAATTTCGTCATGGGCCCCCACCTTCCGGTTTCGTGCTCCATTCAAGCGCACTTCAAGCGATTTCCGTAAAATTTCGTTGATTAGTGTAGACTTTCCAGACCCTGAAACCCCAGTAATGGCCACCATAAGCCCCAGGGGAATGCGGACGCTGAGATCTTTAAGGTTATTCTCACGAGCTCCACGGATGGTAATCCAGCGGTCCGATGGCGCCCGACGTTGTGCAGGCAGCGGTATTTCTCGGCGATGCGACAGATACTGTCCAGTCAAACTTTGAGGAACCTCCATGACTTCTTCCGGCGTCCCTTGGGCGACCACGTGGCCGCCGTAAGCGCCGGGACCAGGACCGATATCGATGAGATAATCGGCCTCGAGCATGGTCTCTTCGTCGTGCTCCACCACCAGAACCGTGTTCCCTAAGTCCCGCAGCCTCTTCAAGGTTCCGATCAAGCGGTCATTATCGCGTTGATGAAGACCAATGGAGGGTTCATCCAGGATGTAAAGCACCCCCATCAGCGACGAGCCAATTTGGGTGGCTAAACGGATCCGCTGCGCCTCCCCCCCAGAGAGTGATCCGGCGGCCCGGGATAACGTCAGATACGACAGACCCACATCCATTAAAAAGTTGAGACGTGCCAGGACTTCCTTCAAGATTGGGGCTCCGATAAAAGCTTGCCGTTCCGCCAAGCCCAAATCCTGGAAAAAGTCTCGAGCTTTCACAATCGAAAGACTCGTCAACTGCGCAATGGAGAGCCCCCCGACGGTAACCGCCAACACCTCAGGCTTCAGTCGCTGGCCGTGACAGACCGCACAGGCTCGTGATGTCATATAGTCTTCCACTTCGGATTGGGCCGACTCACTTCCCGCTTCTTTATAGCGCCGCTCTAAAATTGGGATGACCCCGTGATAACGAAATTCTTGGTGGTGCGCACCATAGTGACTATCAAACGTAAACGGCACCGGCTCGGGGTATCCATATAACACGATCTGTTTGTGCTCCTCCGGTAATGTCTGATACGGCGCATCCAGAGCAATCCCCGCCGTCTTGGCCACGGTTAGTAATAAGTCCGGATAAAAGCGGCTGGTGGCCCTCGCGAAGGGTGCCACTGCCCCTTGGCGCAGACTGAGGCTTGGGTCTGAAATCACCAGCTCGGGATCCACCTCCAATTTGAAACCCAATCCCGAACAAGCCGGACACGCACCATACGGCGCGTTGAAACTAAACATGCGTGGTGTCAGTTCTTCTAGCGAAATCCCGCAATGGGCGCAGGCCAGATCCCGCGCAAACACTTCGGCGGATTCTTCGGGTGGTCCCACCTCAACCACGCTGCCGGACAACTCCAACGCATGGTCGATCGACTCGGCGAGCCGTGACACCACCGAAGGTTTAATCACAATGCGGTCCACCACCACCGATATCGTGTGTTTCTGATTCTTATTTAAACTCGGGGGTGTCTCTAACTCCACCAGAGAACCATCGACTCGGGCGCGGGTATAGCCTTGTCGTAACATGTCGGCTAAAATTTTGTCATGCGTCCCCTTGCGGCCGCGGACAACCGGCGCTCGCACCTCGAGCCGAGTTCCTTCGGGCTTGGTCATGATATGGTCGACCATTTGCTCAATGGTCTGCTGAGCCACCGGACGTCCACACTGCGGACAATGCGGTTGCCCAACCCGTGCGTAGAGGAGGCGGAGATAATCGTAGATTTCGGTCACAGTCCCCACCGTACTCCGGGGATTATGGCTGGTGGTTTTTTGGTCGATCGAGATCGCCGGTGAAAGCCCCTCAATACTGTCCACGTCAGGCTTATCCATCTGACCCAAAAACTGTCGCGCATAGCTGGATAGCGACTCGACATAGCGGCGTTGTCCTTCCGCATAGATGGTATCAAATGCCAAGGACGATTTCCCAGACCCGGATACACCGGTAACGACGACCAATTGGTCCCGGGGAATATCCACCTGAATATCCTTCAGATTATGCTGGCGCGCACCGCGCACTTTGATCCATGAGCTACCCATGTGTACTGTTCTTGCCTCCTGCTCGTTTCGTCGTAATCGGACGCTCTTGTTCGAGTTCCATTAAGAGGTCCCGTAACATTGCTGCGCGCTCAAATTCCCAATTGCGACTCGCGTCTTTCATATCTTTGCGTAGCTTATTGGCCATGGTCACCCGTTCCCGCGGTGTCATCTCTTTCATTGGCTTATCGACCGGGACATCGGGGCTCGCCTTGGTAGCCTGAATGATCGCGCGTACTTCTTTCGTTACCCCTTTGGGTACAATGTGGTGTTCTTGGTTAAATTCTTCTTGAATGGTCCTACGCCGATTGGTTTCATCAATGGCCTGACGCATCGAATCCGTCATCTTGTCCCCATACATGATAACCGAGCCTTCAAGGTTTCTGGCCGCCCGGCCAATGGTTTGGACCAACGACGTCACCGAGCGTAAATACCCTTCCTTATCGGCATCTAAAATTGCCACCAATCCGACCTCAGGCAAATCCAGCCCTTCCCGCAAAAGGTTGATGCCGACCAGGACGTCAAACTCTCCCAATCGCAGGTCACGAATAATGGCCATACGTTCTAAGGTATCAATGTCGGAATGAAGATAGCGGACCCGAACCCCATGTTCACGCAGGAATTCGGTTAAGTCCTCCGCCATGCGTTTGGTTAAGGTGGTCACCAATACCCTCTGCTCCCGCTTCGTCCGATTGCGAATCTCCGCTAGTAGATCATCAATTTGACCCTTGGTCGGCTTCACCCGAATCATGGGATCCAAGAGTCCCGTAGGACGCACGATTTGTTCGACCACCTGCGTCGCGACTTGACGTTCATAGGGCCCCGGGGTGGCGGAAACATACACCACGTGCGTCAAGTGGGATTGAAACTCGTCGAACGTTAAAGGTCGATTATCGAACGCCGAGGGAAGCCGAAATCCGTGCTCGACTAAACTTTCTTTTCGGGACCGGTCCCCACCGTACATTCCGCGAATTTGGGGTGCCGTGACGTGACTTTCATCGATTAGGGTTAAAAATTTCTGAGGAAAATAATCCAACAGGGTGTAAGGCGGCTCCCCTGGAGCCTTTCCGGTAAAGTGCCGCGAGTAGTTTTCGATGCCGGAACAAAACCCGACTTCCTCGAGCATTTCCAAGTCATATTGCGTGCGTTGCTCAAGCCGCTGTGCTTCCAAGTCCTTGCCGAGGTCTCGCAAGGTCTTCAATCGCGACGCCAGTTCGGCCCGAATAGTTTGGATTGCCGGCGCCCTGCGATCTCTTCCCATGACATAGTGGGACGCCGGATAAATGGCCACATGATCGCGTTCCCCGAAAATTTCCCCGGTCAGGGCATCGAATTCTCGGATCCGTTCAATCTCATCCCCGAATAGCTCAATGCGAATCGCCTGCTCGCTTTGGTTCGCGGGGAACACTTCGATGACATCGCCATGGACCCGAAACTTCCCCCGCACAAAGTTGGCATCATTCCGTTCATATTGGATATCGACCAGTTTTCGTAAAATACTCTGTCGGTCACGCTCGGTGCCTACCCGTAACGAGAGTACCAGTTCTCGATAATCCTCGGGAGAACCTAACCCATAAATACACGACACACTGGCGACCACAATGACGTCGGTCCGTTCCAGCAAGGACGACGTCGCAGAATGACGGAGTTTATCAATTTCGTCGTTTATTTGGGCATCTTTCTCGATATACAAATCGGTTTGCGGAATATACGCCTCAGGCTGATAGTAGTCATAATAACTGACAAAGTATTCCACCGCGTTATAGGGGAAAAAAGCCTTTAGCTCTCCGGCTAACTGAGCCGCTAGGGTCTTGTTCGGAGCCACTACCAACGTCGGCAGGTTCGCATCGCGAATCAGGTTAGCCATGGTAAATGTCTTGCCGGAGCCAGTCACCCCAAGGAGGACTTGTTCCCGATAACCTTTCCCTATTCCTTGGGCAAGTTTTTGTATCGCTTGGGGCTGATCCCCTGCCGGCTCATACGGGCTCACCAGTTGGAACGCTGACATCAAACCCGCCTCCCTTTTTTGCCACTCCCCGATCCTATCCCTTCACACCCATTTTTTTCAAGAGCACCGCAATGGCCCGTTGGAGTTGGGGATCTTGTGCGGGATTGTCCGACGGGAACACATTCGGGGGCTCCTGGTCATAGACATTAGGGATCAATCCCTTGTGTTCAATATATTGCCCGTTTGGGGTATAGTACTTGGCCACGGTAAGCTTCAGGGCTGCGTGATGGGCCAGCGGGATGAGTTCTTGAACAATCCCTTTACCGTAGGTTTTGGTCCCCACTAAAGTTCCCCCTTGACGCTCTTGAATCGCCGCCGAAAGAATTTCCGCGGCCGAAGCCGTGTTGCCGTTAACGAGGACCACGATAGGCAATTTGGTTCCGGGCCCGGTGGAATCGAGCGTTTGGTTGTTGGCCGGATTCTTATAATGCAGTGATACCACCGGACCCTTTGGCACCAACACGTTCGAGGCTTGAAGGGCTTGGGTGACCTCCCCACCGGGATTGTCCCGTAAGTCGAGCAGGATTCCCTTGGCGCCTTCTCGTTCAAGCTGATGGATCTGATTCACGACCTCCGACCCCGTGTTATTACCGAATTCCATAATATTCATATAGGCAACGTGATGCGGCATCATAAAGCTGTAAACAGTCGGAAGGGCTACCACAGCACGCGTTAAGTGGTAAACCTGACTCCTCCCATGGTCCTGAATCGTAATCGCCACGATGGTACCCGCCTTGCCGCGTATCATGGAGACAGCCTGCGCCGGCCCCAGTACCGACACCGGTTTACCGTTGACCGCCGTAATAATC
>JAKADJ010000082.1 GCA_021820645.1 Bacillota bacterium | reverse complement strand
CCAAAATTGTCAACCGTCGAATAGGGGCCAAACAAGAACCGGGTAAGATGCACGGGCCAATATCCCGAGATTGGGGCCGTAAGGGTATCCGGAGCGACACCAGAGGTGAGTCCCATGAGCGCTAAAATGGGTGCCAATGACCACAACACTATCCGAACCCAGTTGTTCTTGTTGCCCCACCTGGACGCGATCGGACTCACCCCCCGTAAACCCACTTTTCGGCCCCCTGGCGTCCGAACCCGCTCAATGGGAAATCTACCGATGGCCTAATGCCAGTATGAACCATTATGACAAAATATTCGCGCCAGGCAAGCTCCCTACGGACCGTTGTGGTGGGAATCCGTAGAGAGTACTTCCACGTTATTTTGTTAGACGGCTTGATCCACGATCCGTTTAATCGCGGTTTGCACGTCGTCGGCTATCTTCAAAATTTCGGGCTCTTCGAAAAATTGTTTCATCATGCCGGGATCTAAGGCTGACACATAGGTTTGACCCTGCCTGGCATAGACGTTAATCTTACACGGCAATAAAAGACTGATGTTCACGTTGGCGTCCAACACGGCCGCGGCCGAGGGAGCATGACAGACCTCTAAGATCCGGGTTGGCTCACAGTCAAACCCTTTGCCATTTAAAATGCCTGAAATATCCAGCTGGTTAAGTACTTTAAACCCATTCGATTCCACCGCAGTGCCCAGATCCTCTACCGCCTGTTCCACACTCTTCGTGGTGGTTTTGGTATATCCCAACATGTGACATCCCTCGCTTTCGTATGTTTTAAAGTCTTCCAGACCCGTGCAAGCTTTCGAGCACTTCACGAATTGCCTCATTGCTCATTCCTGTGGCATCCCGACGCAAGGTATCGGCCAAGCCGCATGCCGCGACCACCCGATAGACTTTATCGAGAGCCCCCGACATGGCGGACAACTGGGTGAGGATGGACTTACACTCTTCTTCGCGATCCAACATGGCCTGGATACCCCGAGCTTGGCCTTCGATGCGACGCATCCGGTTTTTAAGGTCCGTAATATCCCAATATTTGCCGATCACGGGCTCCACAGGTTCCTTATCGCCGATAATAATAATCTCCTCCTATGGCCATCATGAAAATAGTCTGCCGGATCTCGAGACCCTCATACCGTTGACATTCCGAAGCCCAAGACTCATTATATACCCCATAGGGTATAATTGAAAGGAGCTATCGTGATGATTTTCCTACCGATTTGGGACGGATCGCATGGCTGCGCGTCTTTTATTGTGGGCGACGACGCGGATGGTCGCGGCATCGTGGTGGACCCGTTGGCAGTGATTGGCGCTGATACCTATATTTTAAATGCCGCCGAGATGGGTCTTAAGATTGTTGACGTCATCGAAACCCATGTCCACGCAGACCATCACTCGATTGCCAGAGAACTCGCGGAAAAAACTGGACTCTTGGTCTCCATGGGACATCGAGCACCGCTGGCGACGGCCTTCAACCCCTTGCATGAGGGCGATCGAATTGACCTCGGCGGGGTCCACGTCACCGTATTGGAAACCCCGGGCCATACCCCGGATAGCATCTCCCTGGTGGTAACCGATACCACCCGCAGTCCCGATCCTTGGTTAGTCCTCAGCGGGGATTCGCTCTTTGTGGGAGATGTGGGCCGTCCAGATCTTGTAGATCCCACGCCCGAACTTACGGAACGGGCCGCGTTGGACCAATTTCACTCCATTCATGACAAAATTCTTAGCCTACCGGACACCACCGAGCTCTATCCTGCGCACTATGGGGCCTCGGCCTGTGGCGGATTGTTTTTAAGTCCGAAGCCGATATCCACCGTCGGCTACGAGAGGCGATGGAATCGCTTTGCCCAGATCACGGACCCCGAAGAGTTTGTGAGCCAATTGTTAAGTCTCTTAAAGCCTCCACCCGTCGACGCGGCTGCGATTCGAAGCCAAAATCTCGGGAATCTCAAAACCCACTAGAAAGGCAGGAATCAAATGTCTACCTCATTCACGGCAACGGAGTTCTTTCAACAGGTACAAAACGGTACCGCCTTGTTACTGGATGTGAATCCCGCCCACGCGTATTCTAAAGCCCATCCAGCGGGAAGCTATAACGTACCCTTTCACCGACAGGGCTGGGGAGAAGAAGTCAAACGTGCCTTGAATGGACAATCGCCTCCGCTGGGCGTGTTTGCGGATAACGCGGTGATTGCGGAGGCCGCTAAGGCCAGCCTGACGGCTGCCGGACTCACGGTACCCTTCACGTTTGAGCGTGGTGTTAAGGGGTGGGAACAGGAAGGACTCCCCTTGGAGCGCGTCAAGGACCTTACCGTTGACGAATTAGCACAAAACCTTGACAATTATGTGGTCGTCGACGTACGGGAACCCTATGAACTTCGATCCGGCATCGTCCCCGGAGCAATTAATATTCCCATGGGACAATTGCAAGGTCGTCTCAACGAACTCGACAAATCTAAGCCCCATGCGATTATCTGCGCATCGGGCAACCGCAGCGCCTCGGCCGCATCCTGGCTATCCCAACAAGGGCTAGAGGTGGCCAATGTGGTCGGGGGCATGTCCCTATGGATGGGCGGTCGACATCCCGTCGATCGTGTCTAACCCAACCAACGTTCATAACATAGTACGGGAGGTGTAAGCAATGGCGTTATTGGACAGCCAAGTCACGACGCAGGTCACCGAATTCTTCGCAGGCTTGCAAGATCCGGTAACTATCCAATGGTATCGTGGACCGGACGCGGACACGGCTCAGACCTTTAAAGATTTAGTCAACGAAGTCGCCGATTTATCGGATCTGATCATGGTTCAAGAGGCTACTCAGGAGCCGGTATTGGAGCCAGGCCACAGTGGTACCGAAACCATCACAGGCCCGATCGGAGAACTTTTAGACAAAGATGGACATCGTACTGGCATTCGTTTTGTCGGGCTCCCCAGTGGCCACGAGTTTGGTACCTTGCTCGAGGCCATTAAGGCCGTATCCACACACACCACAGGTCTCTCCGCAGCTGCCGAAGCTTCGTTGGCGGCGATTCAGAAACCGGTGCATATTCAGGTGTTTACGACCCCTACGTGACCATACTGCCCCCGGGCTGTACGCCTGGCACACAATATGGCACTCGCCTCACCACACATCACGGCGGATATGGTTGATGCAGGAGAGTTTCCGGACCTATCCAACAAGTACAGCGTATACGGTGTTCCAAAATCCATGGTCAATGGGACCTTGGAAGTTACGGGAGCGGTTCCAGAAGCTCAACTTCTACAGCTCGTAATGGACTCCCAAACCGCTTAGAGTAAACCACCGAAAAAGAAGAGAAGGGGCTCGCCCAAAAGGCGGAGCCCCCTTTATTCTTTGGTTCGAAGTAATCCCCTGCATAGACAACAAAAGCCTTAGGCGACCCCACCATAGAACTGATACAATGCGCGTTCCACATAGACCCGCGTCAGTTGTTCCCGATAGGATAGGTCGGGCTCATCGCTCATATTCGCTTCGGTGATCGCCACATCGGCTGCCGCTCGGAAAAGCTCTGGAGTAGGTACTTGCCCCTTCAACGTCCCCTCCGTCTTCTCTGCGCGATAGGCTTTAGGCCCAATCCCAGTCACCGCGACCCGCACGTTCGACAACGGTTCATGCGGCGAAGCATCCCCAGTGATGGCCACGCCGACCACGGGATATCCGGAAGCCGGATGAGGCCGCTTGAGATAGGTGCTTCGCTGTGACTGGAGAGGAATCGGGAATTCGATCGCCGTCAATATTTCCGTAGGCTCTAAGACCGTCAAGAACGGGGCCACCGTGAATTCGTCTAAGTTCACGCGACGCTCGCCACGGGGTCCTACTAACACGAGACGGGCATCCAGGGCTAAGACCGCGGCCGGAATGTCAGCGGCCGGGTCGGCGTGACAGAGACTCCCTCCAATGGTTCCTCGATTACGCACCTGGATGTCTGCAACGGTAGCCGCCACCTGGCTCAGCAGCGGCAGCGAATCCCCCACCGTCGCATCTCGGGTTAAGTCCACATATCGAGTTAACGCGCCAATCCGCACCCAACCCGATTCCAATAGGATCCCCCTTAACTCCGGCACATCCTGCACATCCAATAGCACGGTGGGCGTCGCCAGTTTAAGCTTCATGAGAGGTAACAGACTATGACCCCCGGCGAGGATTTTCACGTCACGGTCTCCATCTCCCGCCAACCACTCCAGTGCGTCATCGAGATCCTGAGCCCGATGGTATTCGAACGGTGCAGTCCGCATTTATATCCCCCCTTGTTGATGAATCGCATTCCAGACCTTGATGGGCGTCAACGGCATCGCAATGTCTCGAATCCCCATCGGGGCTAACGCATCCATGACCGCGTTGACCACCGCCGGCGTTGAGGCAATGGCCCCGGTCTCACCGACACCCTTGACGCCAAGCGGGTTATGAGGGGATGGGGTCACTGTGTGGTCCGTCTCGAACTGTGGGAAGAATCTGGCCTTAGGCATTGCGTAGTCCAGGAAGGATCCCGTGATCAACTGCCCTTGATCGTCAAACTCGGCTCCCTCATATAATGCCTGCCCGATGCCCTGTACCAACCCGCCATGAATTTGCCCTTCCACAATCATCGGGTTGATGATGTTGCCGACGTCATCCACCGCGATATATCGCATCAACTCTACATCGCCGGTGTGAGGATCCACTGAAACCATCGCAACGTGAGCGCCAAACGGGTAGGTGAAGTTCTTGGGATTATAAAACGCGGTCGCTTCCAATGCGGGCTCCATGCCCTCCGGAAGACTCCAGGCTAGGTAGGCGTCTAACGCGACGCTCGCAAAACTCATCCCATGACCAGGAACCCCTGCCACACCAAACTGCCCCGCCTCGAACGTGACGTCTACCTCACTTACTTCCAGTTTATGTGCCGCAATTTTGGTGGCCTTGGCGATGATTTTTTGAGTCGCCATGTGTAGGGCCGCTCCTCCTACGACGGTGGTACGGGATCCATAAGTTCCCCAGCCCATGGCAATTCTTGCCGTGTCTCCATGCACTACCTCAATATCCTCGACAGGCATGCCGAGTTCATGCGAGACAATCTGGGCAAAGGTAGTTTCTTCCCCTTGTCCATGTGGAGAAGCTCCGGTAAAGACGGTGACTTTCCCTGTCGGGTGGACTCGAACCGTGGCGCTTTCCCACAGTCCTCCCTGAAAGCCGACCGCTCCCGCAACCTCCGACGGACCCAACCCACACATTTCAACATAGGTGCTAAACCCAATTCCAATGTACTTCCCTTGCTTCCGTAAAGATTCTTGGTCGCGGCGGAATTGCGGATAGTCCACCATTTCCAATGCCCGTCGCAAGGTGCCCTCATAATTTCCGCTATCGTACTCCAGCCCAAAGGGATTGGTATAGGGAAAGCTTTCATGGGGGATCAGGTTCATCTTGCGGACTTCTACCGGATCCATCTTCAGTTCGCGGGCGTACAAATCCACCATGCGTTCGATGAGGTAGGTGGCCTCCGGGCGTCCTGCCCCGCGATAGGCATCCACCGGCGTGGTGTGAGTCACCACCCCATACACATCGACCGACGCTTGGGGAATCTTGTAAGCGCCATTGAGGATGAGACCAAATAATATGGTCGGCACCCCGGGTGCCGCAGTGGAGAGGTAGGCCCCCAGGTTGGAAAAGGCTTTGACGCGAATGGCTTCAATGCGCCCATCGCGAGTGCCTGCGAGCTCCACCTCTTGCACATGATCCCGACCATGGCTGGTGGCAATAAAATTCTCCTGGCGAGTCTCGGTCCACTTCACAGGGCGTCCCAAGGCACGCGCCGCGTAGGCGACGACCACTTCGTCGGGATAACAGGCAATCTTGCTACCAAAGCCGCCCCCGACGTCGATCGCAACCACGCGCAGTCTGTGCTCGGGAATCCCCAGGATCCCCGACATCAACAGGCGATGAATGTGGGGGTTTTGTGTGGTCGTCCAGACCGTCATTTCCTCGGTCGCAGGGTTATATTGGGCCACTGCAGCCCGCGGTTCCATTGCACTCGGAACCAGGCGCTGTTGGCGAAATTCTTGGCGCACCACGACCTCAGACGCGGCGAATACGTCGTCCAAGTCCGCTCCAACACTCCAATGAAATGCCACATTGTCCGGAATTTCTTGATGCACCAGGGGCTTATCGGATTCTGTAGCCTCTCGTGGATTGACCACGGCCTCCAGTGGCGCATAGGTGACCTGCACCAGATCGGCAGCGTCCGAGGCGGTATAAGGGTCTTCCGCAATGACCACCGCGACCCCATCCCCAACATATCGCACGGTGTCATAGGCCAGTGCTGGGTGCGGCGTCATCTTCATCTCCGCATTCGGTGGAATCCAGGCCGTCGGGATCATCCCCACCGTATCCTTCAAATCAGAGCCGACATAGACCGCTAATACTCCAGGAAGGGCTAACGCAGCTCGGGTATCTATAGCTTTAATTTTGGCATGAGCATGGGGACTTCGCACCATATGGGCGTATACCATGCCTGGCAAGCGAATGTCGTCGGTATATTGGCCCTTGCCACGCACCAGCCGATCGTCCTCATGGCGTTTTACGGGTTGTCCTAAGACGTCCATCATGACTTGTCGTCCTCCTCTCTATCCTACTTCTTCTTCAGGTTGAGGTTCTTGATCCGCCATCAAACCGGCCGCGTGCTGAATCGAACGCACAATGGTCTCGTACCCGGTACACCGGCACAACACCCCATCCAGCCCTTCCCGAATTTCAGATTCCGTCGGATTCGGGTGCTGTTTCAATAGTTGGATCGCGGTCATCATGACGCCCGGTGTGCAAAACCCACACTGTAAGCCGTGTTTTTCTCTAAATGCCTCTTGCATGGGATGCAAAGACCCCTGTTCCAGACCCTCAATGGTCGTGACCGATTGACCCATGCATTGTACAGCCAACACCGTACACGACTTGACCGCTTCCCCGTCAATCAGGACGGTACAAGACCCACACTGCGATGTATCACAACCGACATGGGTTCCCGTCAATTGGAGCTCGTCCCTAAGAAAATGCACCAGTAGGACCCGGGGTTCTATGTCTCGGGAGACAGAGCGCCCATTGACCGTCATGGTGACTTCCATACGATGGTGTTCCACTGTCTTTTTCTCTCCTCTCACCGTAAGATGACAATCTCGGTGTCCGTAACGCACCCTTAAGCCATGTCTCTTTATTCTTTTCGCCATGTCATAGCTGGGATCCTGCTAATATTTTCCCATTTAACAGAATGTTCGATCTGGAATGAATTGGCTTGGCTTAGATCTTAATGGCGAAGGACCATAAAAGGGACTGCAAGCCGTTTTGGCGGCGATAGGTATTTCGTACTCATCAGGGCTTCCCCATCAAAATCCAGACCCTGGGGGATGGACTCCCCTAATTCAACCCTGCCGCCAGGCTGTTCACCGCTTGTTTCAGCCTAGCCACCGGAATTGACCCAAAACTATATTGATGAAAAGCTGCCATTTTACGTTGGAACAATGCCAACAATCGGATCTCTTGAGGGCTAGCCTGGTGACGAGACGCATCGTAAGCAGCGGCATCCACCGCGGACACGACAACGTTCATATTGGAAATGCCGAGGCTCTCAAGCGGCCCGACGGATGCCTGCAGGTATCCGATACCTTCCGCAGTCCAAAAAGTCTTAGGCGCTGGGGCCGGTTCATGGATCGCGTCATCAAACAAAACATAGGCCTGCTGAACATTAGAAATAGCCGTTTGTCGCAGCCTAGTGTTCTGTCCAACGTGGCCCAGAGCAAATCCCCCCAGCCCGACCGCGAGCATTAGAATCGCACTGATCCACCACCGCCGCATCCGACGTTCTTCTTGCATTGCTTGAAGCATGCGTGATCCCCCCAAATTCGTTCTTCGGACGTTCATTCTATTGCATATGATTAGACCTAGCCTCAGTTCTCCTTATTTCTTAGGTGACTACTCTCGCAAGCATTTTTTCATGATGAGCCGCTGTGTTCGAGAAGGCCTTTTAGAGGCAACGATCCTCAGAAGTCGGTTAAGAGACTCTATGACCGCCATGGTGATCCATTGGTTTATAAATCCAATCCCCACACACGCCTGCCCCCTGGCCCCTTTTTAAGACACCCGACACTTTACATTCACGATCCCCGAGACTGTCTCCTGCTAGATATTCCCACAACATTTCTATAGTCTTAACATCGCCTGATCGCCGCTATAGAATTTTTGTGTCAGGCACCAGGCAGGAAATATCCCCCATAGTTGTCGAATAGATCGGGCATGAACCTGACGATCACCCCGATTGGGCGTGCCCTATACCTAGCCCGCCAAGAACGACACTTAAAACTCCATACGGTAAGTCGAGAAATTCCCATCGCGACCTTAAACGCCATCGAACGGGGCCGTATGGTCCCCTCGTTGACAACGGCCGACGCCATTACGAAAGGATTAGGCCTCGAGATCGGCACTTCGATCTCTCCCTGCTCGTAGCCGTGCATAACGCCGAAGAACGTTCCCGCATCGTCGATCGGCTGATTGCGCATCACACCTCCATCCTGACTATTCAATGGGTGCTCCGCACCATGATGCATGATCCCGAGCGATCCCAGAGTCAGCGTAACCATGCGCAATGGCTCCTGGCGCAATGCGAGAGCCAACGGGGTTCATGGCGCCGTGCCACCATCATCTTGGAACACCTTTTGAACAATGCACTCCCACCCCGTGGGACTCTCCGAGTGT